>NZ_CAXQZX010000121.1:0-17770 GCF_964228395.1 Limnobacter sp. | reverse complement strand
TATCGGACGGCACATCAATTCGAGTGGCCTTCAACACCTGACCGCCACGCACCCGAGCCGTGGCCCCCTCGGTTTGCACGTCCACGCCAAAACCCCGCAACATGCGCTCGGTGTGGTCGCGCGTCACCGCAGGTTCGGTGGTCTCCGTGACCCCGTCAGCATACAAACCGGCCAACAACACACAGCTTTTTACCTGGGCCGAGGCCATGGGCAGCACATACGAAATGCCTTTCAAGCCTTTTTTGCCTTTGATGTGCAAGGGGGGCTTGCCTCCTTCTTGCGCATCAATACTTGCTCCCATCAAACGCAAAGGGTCGATGACGCGTTTCATGGGTCGTTTGGACAAGCTTGAATCGCCCACCAGTGTTACATCAAAGCCTTGCCCAGCCATAAGACCGGAAATCAAACGCATCGATGTGCCACTGTTGCCACAGTCCAAAGGCGCTGCGGGCGCCTTCAAGCCATGCAAGCCCACACCATGCACGCGAACACGCCCTTGGTCAGGCCCTTCAATGCGCACCCCCATGGCCCGAAAAGCATTCATGGTGGAAATGGCATCCTCCCCCTCCAAGAACCCCTGCACCTCGGTCACCCCCTCGGCAATCGAACCCATCATGATGGAACGATGTGAGATGGACTTGTCCCCAGGCACGCGGGCACTGCCAGCCATACGCAGGCTGTGAGAGGCATGGAATTCAATCAGGTTGAGGTCTGACATGGTTGATGTAAATGAGGTTGGAAGGAATAGTTTAAGCGGCGCCTACTGGGGCTTCCAGGCGCTGCGATAATTGGCGGCTTGTACCAGCACCTGCTCGAGCGCCTTGCGATCCGATTGCTCAATGGCCTGTCGTACACGGCCCACAGTGCGCTCAAATTCGCCGAGCGTGGCCAGCAATGCCTTGCTGTTGTTTTGGAAAATATCCGCCCACATTTCGGGCGAGCTGGCGGCGATCCGCGTGAAATCGCGGTACCCCGCGCCACCCTCTTTCATGAACAATTCGCCCTTGGGGTGATTGAGCACGCTGGCCACATAGGCAAAAGCCAACAAGTGAGGCAAATGGCTGACCGCCCCGAACATTTCGTCATGATCCACCGCATTCATGTGCCGTATGCGAGCCCCAAGGGCGCTCCACAGCCGCTCTACCTTGCCGAGGTATGCGGGATTGGTTTGCGGCAGCGGACACAATACACAACTGCGGTCCTGAAACAAAGTGGCCGTGGCCGCGGCGGGCCCGTGAGTCTCGCCACCGGCAATGGGGTGCGCCAATACAAACCTGGAAGACAGGCCGGGAAACTGCGGCTCCAGGGCCTCAAGCACCTCCAGCACGTCCGACTTGGTGCTGCCCGCATCAAAAATAAGGCAATTGGGCGGCAACACGGGCAAAAATTGGGTTAATACGCGTTGATATTGTTGAACGGGAATTGAAAGCACCACCGCATCGACATTGCGCAAATTGGCGTCATCCGCACCGGCCACACATTCATCCACCAAGCCCAGGCGCAGGGCCTCATGGGAGGTTTCAAGGCGCCTGGAATAACCCAACACATGCCCCGCCAAACCTTGCTTCTTGGAGGCCAGGCAAATGGAACCACCAATCAAGCCAACCCCAATGGCCAGCAAACGATCAAACAACAAGGACTTGGGCATGCTCACCCTGCCACTTGCGCAAGGGCTTTTGGCAAGGCCGTTAAAAACGCCTCGTTTTCATGGGGCAGGCCCACCGATACGCGCAGCCACTCGGGCAAACCGTAGTTGCCCACGGGGCGAACAATCACACCCAGCCGCTGAAGCGCATCAAACACTTTGGCCCCAGAATCGGCCTGATTACCCACCTTGACCAACACAAAGTTGCCGTACGAGGGCACGTACTCCAGACCCAAAAACTTAAAACCGCTTTGCAGTTGCTCAAGGCCAGCAAGGTTGACTTCGTAGGTTTTTTTCAGGAACTCGGCATCCCCCAGAGCCGCCTCGGCAGCCGCCAAAGCGATGGAGTTCACATTAAAAGGCTGGCGAACACGGTTCAGCAAATCGGCCACCGCCGTGCTGCTCACCGAGTAACCCACGCGCAAACCCGCCAAGCCGTATGCCTTGGAAAAACTGCGAGACACCAGCAAATTGGAATACTTTGCCACCCACTGAGTGGAGTCATATTGGTCTTCAGGACGCAAAAACTCGTTGTAAGCTTCATCAAGCACCACCAACACATGCGAAGGCACGGCGTCTAAAAAAGCCAGTAGTTTTTGCTGGTTCACAAACGTGCCGGTGGGGTTGTTGGGGTTGGCAATAAACACCACCCGGGTTTGCGCATCGATGGTTTTAAGAAAGCCGTCGAGGTCGTGGGTGTAACAGACCGCTGGCACCACCTTGCTTTGCGCACCGCACCCCTGAGTGGCCAGCGGGTAAACCGCAAAGGCGTACTGTGAGTACACCGCGTTGGTGCCATGGGTCAAAAATGCCTTGGCAGCCAGCTCAAGCACATCATTGGATCCGTTGCCCAAGGTGATTTGCTCGGGCTTTACGCCATGTTTTGCAGCCAGGCTGGCCTTGAGCGAAAACCCATTGGCGTCTGGGTAGCGCCCCAGGTCTTGAGCGGCTTGCGCAATTGCAGCCTTGGCTTTGCTGCCCAGGCCCAATGGGTTTTCGTTGGACGCAAGCTTGACCACTGAGCTGGGGTCCAAACCCAACTCGCGCACCACGTCAGCCACTGGCTTGCCCGCGCGATATGGGGCGATGGCACGGATAAATTCTGGGGCGAGTTCGGTAAGGGTTTGCATAATGCTCTCGAATCAATCAGGGGGACAACAACTCTTTAAACTTAGCCCCGCTGTGCGGCGGGGTACGAGCCCAACACATGCAGGAATGAAGCAGACTTTTGAAGCTGATCCAAGGCCTTTTTAACCGCGGGCTCAGTTTGATGACCTTCCAGGTCGATAAAAAAATAATACTCCCATCGACCATTGCGTGCAGGCCGCGACTCCAGCCGCGTCATGGACACATTTTCTGCGTTCAGTGGCTCCAGCATTTTGTACACGGCCCCGGGCTGGTTGGGCACAGAGGCCACAATGCTGGTTTTGTCTTTGCCGGAAGGGCCCGTGCATTGGTGACCCAGCACCAAAAACCGCGTGGTGTTGTGAGCGTCGTCTTGAATGTGCTCTTGATAAGCCTTTAAACCATAGCGCTCACGTGCAGCCTGGCCCGCAATGGCGGCCACAGTGGGGTCTTGGCTGGCCAGTTGAGCCGCGGCGCCATTGCTGGCGGCGGCCTCTTGTTCAATATTGGGGGCGTGTTGCTGCAACCAGTTGCGGCATTGCGCCAAAGCTTGCGGATGGGCACAAATTTTGCGAATACCTTTCAGGGTGCCCGTTTGGCAAAGCAATTGGTGGTGTATTGCCAACTGCACTTCACCGCAAATTTGGGCTTTGGATTCCACCAAAGCGTCAAGCGTTCGGGCCACCGAGCCTTCGGTGGAGTTTTCCACGGGCACCACGGCAAAGTCCACCTGCTGCGCATGCAACTGGCGAAACGCCTCTTCAATGGTTTCAACGGGTTCAGCCTGCACGCAATGCCCAAAAAACGCCCACACCGCTTGCTCGCTGTAGGTGCCCAAGGGCCCTAGAAAGGCAACCTGCACCTCACGTTCAAGGGAGCGACATGCGGACATGATCTCTTTGAACAAAGTGTTGATGTGCTGAGCGCTCAAGGGGCCTTGATTGGCTGCATTCAACTTGTCCAACACCTGCGCCTCGCGTTCGGGCCGCATCACCGGGGCATCGGTTTTGGCCTTCACATGGCCAATCGACTGGGCTAGGCTCGCGCGCTGGTTCAACAGCTTCAACAGCTGCTGATCGATGTCGTCAATCTGATCCCTAAACTTGGCAAGCTCATTGTTGATGTCGGTCATGCCACATCCTTTTCAAAAGCCTGCATAAACTCCACCAACGCTTTAACCCCAGCCAAAGGCATGGCGTTGTAGATGGAGGCGCGCATGCCGCCCACCGATTTATGCCCCTTCAATTGCACTAAACCCGCCTGCGCCGCGCGTTTTAAAAACTCTGAATTCAAAGACTCATCGGCCAAGGTAAAGGGCACATTCATTTTTGAACGGTCTGGTTTGGGCACTGGGCACTTGTAAAAGCCACTGGCGTCAATGGTTTGGTATAGCAAACCCGCCTTTTGCTCGGCCTGGGCCTGCGCCCACTGCACGCCACCCTGAGCAAGCAACCACTCAAACACCAAACCAGCGATGTAGATGGAATACGTGGGTGGGGTGTTGTACATCGACCCATGCTCGGCCACTGTGGCAAACTCAAACGCCGAAGGGCAGATGGGCAAAGCTCTGTTGAGCAGGTCTTTGCGCACAATCACCAGAGTAACCCCGGCTGGACCTATGTTTTTTTGTGCCCCGCCATAAATCACGCCATAGCGCGAAACATCAAGCGTCTTGGACAAAATATTGGACGACATGTCTGCGACCACCGGGCAGTCCAACTGGGTGCTCAAGGCTTCAATCTGGCCGTTGAACTCAACCCCGCCGATGGTCTCGTTGTCACAGTAATGCAGGTAGGCCATGCCTTGGCCATTCACTCGTTCGACCAGGTTGGTGCAGTCGGGCACATAGGTGGAGGCTGCCAGTTCGCCATGGGGCGCGCTGTTGTCGGCCAACACGCGAGCCAGGGCGTATTTGCCAAACTCTTTGGTGGTTTTTTTTGACCACGCGCCAGTGTTGACAAAAGCGGCCTGCTCAAACCCTTGGAGCAAATTCATTGGCACAATCGCATTCATGCCCACTGCACCGCCTTGCATGAACAAGACCTCATGGGTGTCTGGCACTTGCATCAGCGTTTTGAAGTCGCTGCGGGTCTTTTCAAAAATCTCGGTGTATTCGGGGCTGCGGTGGCTCATTTCCATCACAGACAAGCCCTTGCCCCGCCAATCCAACATCTCTTGGGCTGCGCGTTGCAACACCACTTCGGGCAAAGCGGCGGGGCCTGCAGAAAAATTCCAGACTCGGGACATGTGTTGCCTCACCCCGCCTTATTGGGTTTCACCGGGGGCAGCAGGCTGGTCGGCATCGCCGTCTTCTTCGGCCTCTTCTGCATCAGATTCAACAATGCGCTGCAAACCAGACAGCCACGTGCCTTCATCCACGCTAATGAGGGTTACACCTTGGGTGGCTCGCCCCATTTCACGAATTTCAGACACGCGGGTGCGCACCAGCACACCGCCGGTGGTAATTAGCATGATTTCATCATTGGGGTTGACCAGCACGGCCGACACCACTTTACCGTTTCGCTCTGAGGTTTGGATGGCGATCATGCCCTTGGTACCACGCCCATGACGGGTGTATTCGGCCACCGGGGTGCGCTTGCCGTAGCCGTGCTCAGTGGCCGTCAGCACTGACTGGTTTTCATTTTCGGCAACCAGCAAGGCGATCACTTGCTGCCCCTCTTCCAGGTTCATGCCACGCACACCACGGGCATTGCGGCCCATGGCGCGCACATCGTTTTCATCAAAGCGCACAGCCTTGCCTGCGTCGCTGAACAGCATCACATCATGGTGACCATCGGTCATGGCCGCACCAATGAGGAAATCGCCGTCATCCAGGTTAACTGCAATAATTCCGCGCTTCATGGGTCGCGAGAAATCGCTCAACTTGGACTTTTTGACCGTGCCCAAACTGGTGGCCATGAAAACGTATTTGTCCTCATCTTCAAAATCTTTCACGGGCAGCATGGCCGTGATTTTTTCACCGTCTTCCAGGGGCAGCATGTTGATGATGGGACGTCCGCGCGAAGTACGCGAGCCCTGAGGCACCTCATACACTTTGAGCCAGTACACCCGGCCCCGATTGGAGAAATACAAAATCGTGTCGTGGGTGTTGGCCACAAAGAGGTAATCGATCCAGTCGTCGTCTTTCGTGGTGGCGGCCTGCTTACCACGTCCACCCCGCTTCTGAGCGCGGTACTCGGTCAGGGGCTGGCTCTTGATATACCCGGAATGGGACAAGGTGACCACCATGTCTTGGGGTGTGATCAGGTCCTCTGTGCCCAGCTCGGTGGCATTGAACTCGATGGTGGAGCGTCGCTCGTCGCCAAACTCATTGCCAATGCCACTGAGTTCGTCTTTGATAATTTGGTTGATGCGAGCCGGTTTACTCAGGATGTCCAACAAGTCAGCAATTTGATCAATCACCTCACGGTATTCATTGATGATCTTGTCTTGCTCAAGCCCAGTGAGGCGCTGCAGGCGCATGTTCAAAATTTCCTGCGCCTGTACTTCACTTAAACGATACAAACCGTCGTCTTGCAAACCCAGGCGGCTGGGCAGGCCCTCGGGGCGGAATGCTTTGGCCCCACCAGAATCAGCCAACTCGGTACGATTCAACATCTCTCGCACCAAGGATGAATCCCAACCACGGGCGAGCAATTCTGCTTTGGCCACGGGCGGTGTGGGCGCCGCCTTGATGATGGCGATGAACTCGTCGATGTTGGCCAAAGCCACCGCCAAACCTTCAAGCACGTGGCCCCGCTCGCGCGCTTTGCGCAGCTCAAACACGGTGCGGCGTGTCACCACCTCACGGCGGTGCTGCAAAAAGTAAACAATCAGCTCTTTAAGATTCAGCAGCTTGGGCTGCCCATCCACCAGCGCCACCATGTTGATGCCAAAGGTGTCTTGCAACTGGGTGTTTTTGTACAGGTTGTTGAGCACCACCTCAGGCACTTCGCCACGCTTTAGCTCAATCACCACGCGAATGCCATCTTTGTCAGACTCATCGCGGATGTCGGAGATGCCCTCAATCTTTTTTTCCTGGACCAGCTCGGCGATGCGCTCCAGCAGGCTTTTCTTGTTCACTTGGTAGGGCAGTTCGTCGACGATGATGGCCACACGGTTGCCACGGTCAATGTCTTCAAAATGGGTTTTGGCCCGCATCACCACGCGGCCGCGGCCTGTGCGGTAACCTTCGCGTACGCCTGCAATGCCGTAAATAATGCCCGCGGTTGGAAAGTCGGGCGCGGGAATCAGTTCAATCAGATCTTCAACGGTGCAATCGGGTGTATCAATGGCAAACAAACAGGCCGCAACCACTTCTTTCAAGTTGTGCGGTGGCATGTTGGTGGCCATACCCACGGCAATGCCTGAGGAGCCATTGACCAGCAAATTGGGAAGACGCGCCGGCAAAACCCGTGGTTCTTTTTCGCTGCCATCGTAGTTGGGACCAAAATCGACGGTTTCCTTGTCGATGTCCAGGAGCATTTCGTGGGCAATTTTGTCAAGGCGAATTTCGGTGTATCGCATTGCGGCAGCGTTGTCACCGTCAATGGAGCCAAAGTTACCTTGCCCGTCCACCAACGTATAACGCAGTGAGAAATCCTGCGCCATGCGCACAATGGTGTCATAGACTGCCGAATCGCCGTGCGGGTGGTATTTACCAATCACATCACCGACAATACGGGCGGACTTTTTATACGCTCGGTTCCAATCGTTGTTCAACTCGTGCATTGCAAACAACACCCGGCGGTGCACCGGCTTTAAGCCGTCCCGCACATCAGGCAGCGCACGCCCCACAATGACGCTCATGGCGTAATCGAGGTATGAGCGGCGCATCTCCTCTTCAAGACTGATGGGGAGTGTTTCTTTTGCGAATGAATCCATGTTTTTTCTAGTCGTTGAGAATCGGGGAGAACAAGACGACCACCGGGCAAAGGCGCTTTAAGGCCAAAGCACCGCACATCCTTGGGCGTTGCACTTGCAAGCCTTTGATTGTATCAGCCAAAATCAGCCCCACGGGGCGCGCCCATGCGTTCCAATTCAACAAGTGACCCTGCCCATGCAACTGCTGTTACCCCGCTGGCTGCTTAGCCCACACAACAACTGTGAAGTGCTTGAAAACCATGGTGTTTTAATCCAGGGCGAGCGAATTGCCGCCGTGGGCCCAGCCGCTGAATTGAGCCAAGCCCACCCCGAAGCCCAAATGCACCACCTGCCCAGGCAGGTGCTGATGCCGGGTCTGATTAACATGCACACCCACGCGGCCATGAACCTGCTGCGGGGTGCCGCCGACGATATGGCCCTGCACGACTGGCTACAAAACCGCATTTGGCCTCTTGAAGGCGCACTGGCCGATTCGGAGTTCGTCTACGACGGCACCGTGCTGGCAGCCGCCGAAATGCTGTTGGGAGGCATTACCACATTCAACGACATGTATTTTTACCCCGACCAAATTGCCCAAGCTGCGCTGGACGTGGGCTCGAGAGTGGTCGCTGGTGTCACGGTCATTGAATTTCCCACCCGCTACGCCGCTGAGGCCGCGCAATATATCGACCAAGGTCTTGCCGCAAGAGACAAATTCAAGGGCGAAAACACCGTTCACTGGAGCGTGTCCCCCCACGCCCCGTACACGGTAAGTGACGACACGTTTACCAGGCTAGGCACCTTGGCCGAGGAACTTGATTTGCCCATACACTGCCATCTGCATGAAACAGCCAGTGAGGTTGCCGATGCTGTCAGCCGCACCGGCAAGCGCCCGTTTGACCGCTTAAAGCGGCTTGGCCTGGTGAACGAACGATTACTCGCTGTTCATGGCGTGCACTTGAACGCCCAAGAGTTACAGCACATGTCTGAAGCAGGCGCCACGCTCGTGCATTGCCCAAGCTCCAATTTGAAATTGGCCAGCGGTTTGGCCCCCTGCGCACAGGCGTTGGAGCAAGGTGTACGTGTGGTGGTGGGGACAGACGGGGCAGCCAGCAACAACAAACTTGACCTGTGGGAGGAGGGTCGCCTCGCCTCTTTGTTGGCCAAAGGGGTGGCAAGCGACGCCACGGCCTGGCCCGCGGGCAAACTGTTGCAAAGCTTAACCTGTGACGCAGCAAAAGCGCTTGGACTAGAGCACCAAATCGGTGCAATCGCTCCCGGATTGCAGGCAGATTTGATTGCCGTCACCATTGGCGATCATCCCCACCAACTGCCCAACAACAACCTGGTCTCGAAACTGGCTTACAGCGGGGCTTCCCGGGATGTGGAGCATGTTTGGGTGGCAGGCACCCAAGTTGTGCAATCGCAACAGCTTGTCGGGAAAAGGGCACAAATAGTGGCTTAAATCATGCTAAAAACCCAACGACTGTGGCAGACTCGTGTCGAGAAAGTTGGTTGAGAGGGTGAACACCTTTACAGCCTCTGCTGTAGACTACCAACCAGCTTGAACCCCTATTTAACCCAAGGAGCAACAATGAAAAAAATGTCGACTCTCACGCAAGTGTTGATGGCTATAGCCATCGGTACAGCGTCAACCGCCGCAATGGCCCACACCACAGACAAAAACGAAGGCCTGGCTGGCTACGTAGTGGACGCTAGCGGCAAGGTTGTTAAAGATGGCTCCGGCGAGTGCGTACGCACCAGCTATTTCACAGCCGCACTGGCCACGCAAGAATGCGATCCAGACCTGATCCCCAAGAAGCCCGCTCCTGCGCCTGTTGCTGCCCCAGCACCTGCTCCTGAGCCTGCTCCTGCACCAAAACCCGTGATCACCAAGGTTAACCTGGAAGCCGATGCTTACTTCGACTTCGACAAGGCCACACTGAAGCAAGGCGGTAAAGACCGCATCGACGCTGAAGTGGCAAAGCTGGGTCAAGTTGAGCTGAACAGCGTCATCGCTGTTGGCCACACCGACTCCATCGGTTCCGATGCCTACAACCAGAAGCTGTCCGAGCGTCGCGCTCAGGCTGTGAAGGACTATCTGGTAAGCAAGGGCGTACCTGCTGACCGCATCCAGATCAAAGGCATGGGCGAAAGCCAGCCAGTAGCGGACAACAAGACCCGCGAAGGCCGCGCCAAGAACCGTCGCGTTGAAATCGAATTCAACGCAACACAAAAAGTAATGAAGTAATTCAGCGCTTTTTGACTGGAATCAGAAAAGCCCGGCCAAGTGCCGGGCTTTTTTGTTTGGTGCTCAGGTAAACTAAAAAGGTGTGTGGATTATTTTTTAGGCAATTCCATGAGCAGTACCCAAAACAGCAACTTCGACCCCTCTGAATTGGCCAAGTTTTCGGCTCTCGCCGCCAAATGGTGGGACCCAAACAGCGAGTTTCGGCCACTTCACGAAATTAATCCCCTGCGTTTGAATTGGATCGACGAGCGCGTCAGGCTGCAGGGCAAAACTGTACTGGACGTGGGCTGCGGTGGTGGCATTTTGGCCGAAAGCATGGCGCGTCGCGGTGCACAGGTGCTTGGCATCGATCTCGCCGACAAATCACTCAAAGTGGCTGAACTCCACAAGCTGGAAACTGGCGTAAACAACGTGAATTACCGCGCGGTTTCCGCTGAGCAATTGGCAGGGGAACAACAAGGCCAATACGATGTCGTCACTTGCCTTGAAATGCTTGAACACGTGCCCGATCCCTCACAAACCGTGAAAGCCTGTGCGGACCTGTGCAAACCTGGTGGATGGTTGTTTTTTTCAACCATCAACCGGAACCCCAAAAGCTTTTTGTTTGCGATTGTTGGCGCCGAGTATGTGCTCAACCTGCTGCCCAAAGGCACCCATGCCTACGAAAAATTCATCAAACCTTCTGAACTTGCGCAGTACAGTCGGCAGGCGGGGCTGGAGTTTTCAGAAATTATTGGATTGGTGTATAACCCACTGACCAAAATTTATCGCTTGGCCAAAGACACCGATGTGAACTACATGGTGGCTTGCCGCAAACCGGTCTGAGGATTAAAACATGCGTTACAAGGCAGTGCTGTTTGATCTGGACGGCACCTTGGTAGACACAGCCCCCGACCTCTGCGGCACCATTCAAGACATGCAAAGTGATCGGGGCGTAGACATCACCCCACTGCAAGCCATGCAACACCTTTCATCGGGCGGTGCGCGAGCCCTGCTCAAAGCGGGTTTTGGGCTAGAGCCCCACTATCCCGAATTTCAGGCGATGCGTGGCGAGTTTCTTCAACGTTATGAGGAACGCATCGCGCGCGACAGCGCCCCTTACAGCGGTATTGTGCCTTTGTTGCACGGCCTCCAATCCAAAGGGTTGCGCTGGGGCGTGGTCACCAACAAGCCCTACTACCTGGCCGAAAAACTTTTGAATGAGTTGGACCTGCTGCAACACTGCAGCGTGCTCATTGGCGGAGACACCGCCGAGAAACCCAAGCCCTCCCCTCTGCCATGCCTCATGGCCGCGGCAGAACTGCGCCTGCCCTGTGACGCATGTGTGATGGTGGGGGACGATGCCCGGGACATTCAAGCCGGCCAAGCGGCAGGCATGTACAGTGTTGCGGTGCGCTACGGCTACATTGCCAGCGACATTCAACACTGGGGGGCCGACCTCATTCTTAATTCCCCTCATGACCTGGCCACCTGGGTAAACAACAACACCTGATTTGCAAGCGGTGGGAGACAGGCTTATACTTGCAGTCCCTGGGGCCGATCCGGTTTCGACGTGGATTGCAAAGCTATTGGGGCGTGTCGAGGACCAGTGACCTCGTAAATCCATCTGGAAAACTTTAAACGCAAACGACGATCGTTTCGCTCTAGCCGCTTAATTGCCGCTAGGTCCTACACCAGCTTGCCGATGGGCTGGGCGGGGTCAAACCTGCAGTGGGATCATTTCACATCGGACCGCTCTTTGTGGTGTTGCAACACAGGGAGTTAAATCAAGCAACTCGCGGTCAGCTCAGGGTGTCTCTTCCCGGGGCTGATTGCTAAATTCAAATAAGAAGACTACGCACGTAGAACTGGTAGTGGAGGATTTGCGGACGCGGGTTCAATTCCCGCCGGCTCCACCAAATTGAAGGGCTCGGATAATCTTCAGTGCCGAGAACGACATGATCGTGGCAAGGATTACGCCGTGCATGGAAAACGGGAAATGTGCTCTGGTCACTGACCTGCACTGCAGGCTGGCATTTGGCAGTTCTGAGTTCCATGTATTCAGCTCAAATACTTCGATTGCAGTGCCGGAGTATTTGTTTGCTTTTTTGAATCGCCCGGAAATTCGGGATGTCGCGGAAAAGAACATGACCGGATCAAGTGGCCACAGAAGAGTCCCGGAGTCGTTCTAGGCCAGCCTTCCGATTCCTGTCCCCCCGCTCGAAACTCAGAAGAAGGTCGTTGATGATATCGGTGCAGAAGATAAATCCGTCGAGAAGGCTGCGCAATCCATCGCGAAGGCTGCGAAGGGGATGGAGGACATGGTTGCCGGGATGTATTCATCTACTAGGCAACAGATTGAAGTCGACAAGCTGGCCACTAATATTCAGTACGGCCTGAACGAAGCCATGAACGAGGGCGGTGTCGGCCACAGGATCTTCCGACTGAACGAGATCATCCGTGGCCGGATGGTGGATAACGGCAGCCTCGAGCACATTGGCAAGGTCGGGCTGTTCGACCTGGATGGAGATTGCTGCTACGTCTCGTATTTGGTGAGGATCGTTCCTGACTCTTCCAAGGTGCTGCCGCGATACTTGGGCTGCATCATGAACTCGGAGGTCTTCCGCAAGGGAATGGTTTCTTTGGCGGTGAAGTCCGGTGACCCCAACAACATCAAGGCCACGAAGATGAAAAATATAAAGGTGCCGGTGCCATCCCTCGCGGAACAGAAGAAATTGGTCGCCAAGATCGATGCACTGGAAAAGCAGATTTCCGATGCCCAAGCGGTGATTGACGGCGCAGCCGCCCGCAAACAGGCGATCCTGCAGAAGTATCTATAAATGGTGGACTAACTGGTGACCCTCGACTACACCGCCTTGGATGCCCTGCGCAGCCACCACCCCGCATGGCGGCTGTTGCGCTCCGATCATGCACCGCTGGTAGCGAGTTTTCTGCAGCGGGTGTTCGTGGCACCGAACGTGCGGGTGATGGCGGCGGCGGATTTGGCCGAAGCGTTGGAGGACGAGCTGTATGCCTTGCGCCTGCACATGGGTGAAAACGTCTTTCCCAAACCCGCGCTGGAGTACCTGAACGATTGGGCCGCGCCCGATAAGGGATGGTTGCGCAAGTTCTACCGCTCCGGCACGGACGAGGCGCAATTCGATTTGACGCCCGCGACCGAAAAGGCTATCGCCTGGCTGGCAGATCTCAGCGAACGGCAGTTCATCGGCACGGAATCCCGCCTACTCACGCTGTTTGACCTTCTCAAAGAGATGAGCGAAGGCAGCGAGGCGGACCCGGCCAAACGCATCGCCAAGCTGCATAAAAAACGTGATGACCTCGACGCCGAGATCGCCCGGGTGTTGTCTGGAGATGTGCCGCTGCTAGATGACACGGCGGTGAAAGATCGCTTCCAGCAATTTATGCAAGGTGCGCGCGAGCTGCTGACTGACTTTCGCGAGGTGGAACATAACTTTCGTCAGTTGGACCGGCGCGTGCGTGAGCGCATCGCGCTGTGGGAGGGCAGCAAAGGCGACCTGTTGGAGGACATTATGGGCGAGCGCGATGTCATTGCCGATTCTGATCAGGGTAAGAGCTTTCGCGCCTTCTGGGACTTTCTGCTATCCAGCCGTCGTCAGGAAGAGTTGACCGAGCTGCTGGATCGCGTGCTCGCACTGCCCGCGGTGGCGGACCTGAACCCAGATACACGGACCCGCCGCGTGCATTACGACTGGATGGAAGCGGGCGAACATACCCAACGCACCGTCGCCGCTTTGTCACAGCAGTTGCGCCGTTTTCTGGACGATCAGGCTTGGCTGGAAAATCGCCGCATCATGGACATTCTGCATGGCATAGAGAGCAAGGTGCTGGCGCTACGCGATGCCCCCCCTCCTGGCAACGTGATGGAAATGGCTGAGTCCTGCGCAGATATTGAGCTGGCAATGGAGCGGCCCCTGTTCACCCCCGCCATCAAACCCGTGATTGCCGATCTGGCCTTGCAAACGGGTGATGAAGATATTGACCCATCGGCATTGTTCGATCAGCTGGTTGTCGACAAGGCGCGGCTTACCCGCCATATCCGCCACGCTTTGCAAGATCGCGCCCAGATCACTTTGAGTGAGTTGGTAGCGAATCAGCCCTTACTACAGGGGCTGGCCGAGTTGGTTGCCTATCTGCAATTGGGCAGTGAAGCATTCATCACCGTGGTGGACGAAGACACCCCCGAACCCATCCGCTGGCAGGCAGTGACAACGGATGGTCAAGTTATTACCCGCAGTGCGCGACTGCCCCGCGTGATCTTCATGCGTTGAAAAAGAACAAAAGCTGAGGCAAGGGATGGGAGAGGAATTCTTGAGCACAACACCGACTGGACACCCGATGGTGGTTCCAGCCGCTGATTTGTCGGTTTTGCTGATCGGCTTGCTCAAAGGTGTGCTCTACCGGGATAGCGATGAACGCCACTGGGCAGCTCTGCTGAACCTGCAAGCACGAGTCCGTGATTACGTGGCGGTGTTGAATCTTGATCTGGTGCTGGATGAGGCAGAAGGCTATGCATTCCTGAAAAGCCGTCCCGAGCCTGCCGACGACGATTCATCACCACGTTTGCCCCGCTTGGTGGCACGCCGCCCGCTGTCCTTCGCCGTGAGTTTGTTGCTTGCCCTACTGCGCAAGAAACTGGCCGAGTTCGACGCGGGTGGCGGGGACACACGACTTGTGCTATCCCGCGACGACATCGTGGAGCTGGTGCGGGTGTTCCTGCCTGATGGCCCGAATGAGGCCAAACTGATCGATCAGATCGAGACGACGATCAACAAGGTGGTCGAACTGGGTTTTCTGAAGAAGCTCAAACCCGCCGGTGGCGCGGCAGTCGGGCCCGCCACTTTCGAGGTGCGGCGGATTCTGAAAGCCTTTGTCGACGCCCAATGGCTGGCCGAATTCGATACGCGCCTGGTCACGTATCAATCTCAGCTGGCGGGAGTGAGCAACACCAAGGAAGGTGCCGGCAATGAATGATCCGCAATCACTCGGCCTGGACTTCTGCGCCGATGACACGCTGTCGGGCTTTCGGCTTACGCGGCTGGAGGCATTCAACTGGGGCACTTTTGACGGCCGGGTGTGGACGCTGCAACTGGATGGCAAGAATGGCTTGCTTACGGGTGATATTGGCTCGGGCAAATCCACCTTGGTGGATGCCATTACCACTCTGCTGGTGCCTGCCAATCGAATCGCCTACAACAAGGCCGCCGGAGCGGACAGCAAGGAAAGAACGCTGCGCTCCTATGTACTGGGGCACTACAAATCCGAGCGCAATGAGGTCACCGGCGCGGCCAAGCCGGTGAGCCTGCGAGACCACAACAGCTACTCGGTGATCTTGGGTGTTTTCCACAACGCGGGCTACGACCAGACCGTAACGCTGGCGCAGGTGTTCTGGATGAAGGAGGCTCAGGGGCAGCCAGCTCGGTTCTTCTTGGGTGCGGAGCGTGCACTATCTATTGCAACTGACTTTTCACATTTCGGGTCGGACATTGCCCAGCTGCGCAAGAAGCTGCGCGGGCTTGGCGCCGAATTGCACGATAGCTTTCCACCCTATGCGGCATGGTTCCGTCGGCGCTTCGGCATTGAAAACGATCAGGCGCTGGAATTGTTCCACCAGACGGTGTCGATGAAGTCCGTGGGTAACCTGACGGATTTCGTGCGTAGCCATATGCTTGAACCCTTCGAGGTTGGCCCGCGACTGCAGGCCTTGATCGGCCACTTCGATGACCTCAATCGCGCCCATCAGGCCGTACTGAAAACCCAGCAGCAGGTCGAATTGCTCACGCCTCTGATTGATGACTGTGGCCGCCACAAGGCGCTGGCAGCCGAGGTCGACAGCCTGCGCGGATGCCGGGATAGTCTGAGACCCCACTTTGCGGGCCTGAAGCTTGGGCTTATAGATAAACGCCTGAGCTCGCTGGCTGAAGAATGGGAGCGCGTGAATGCACAAGTACAAAAACTGGATGCTGCGCAGGAGACGCAAGGCCAGCAAGTAGATGAACTTAAACAGGCCATCAACGACAATGGCGGCGATCGGCTGGAACGCCTTGCCGTCGAGATTCGAAAAAAAGAGCAACTGCGGGATACCCGTAAGGCCAAGGCCAGTCGCTATGGTGAACTGACCGCCGTACTGGGTGAGCCACCAGCGACCGATGCCACCACCTTCGTCGTGCAGCGCGGCAAGTATCAAAACTGGCGCGAGGATGCACGCAACCGCGATGCTGATCTGCAAAACACCCTCACTGAACACGGTGTGACTTTGCGCCAAGGCAAGCAAGAGCATGACCAACAGACTTTGGAGATCGAAAGCCTCAAGCGCCGACGCAGCAACATTGATGACCAGCAGATCCAGATCCGCGCCACGATGTGTGCGGCACTAGGACTAAACGTGGAGGAAATGCCGTTTGCTGGTGAATTGATTCAGGTCCGTGAGGACGAGCGCGATTGGGAAGGCGCTGCCGAACGTTTGCTGCGCGGCTTTGGCCTGGCGCTACTGGTTCCGGATGCGCGTTACAAGGCCGTAGCCGAATGGGTGGATGGTGCCCATCTGCGTGGCCGCCTGGTGTACTTTCATGTACGGTCACGCAAGTCCGCTGAACTGCCCGACCTCCACCGTGATTCCTTGGTACGCAAGCTGGCCATCAAGCCAGACTCACCGCACTACGATTGGCTGGAACGTGAACTAGCCCATCGGTTTGACGTCGCGTGTTGCGCCACGCAAGAGCAATTCCGTCGCGAAACCCGCGCCATCACCCGCGCGGGCCAGATCAAAGACCCGAGTGGCCGACACGAAAAGAATGACCGTCACCGTATCGATGATCGCAGCCGCTACGTACTAGGCTGGAGCAACAGTGCCAAGATCGCGGTACTGGAGGCCAAGCGCCGTCAGCTGGAAGCTCAGCTCGGCGAATTTGGCAGTGAAATCGGTATTATCCAGAAACAACGTGATGAGCTCGCCAGCCGTCTTGATGCGCTGACCCGTCTCGAAGAGTTTACGGCGTTCGAAGAGCAAGATTGGGCCAGCGTCGCCACCGAAATTGCACAGTTGGTGGATGAGCGTAACCGGCTGGAGTCAGCATCGGATGTACTCAAACAGTTGAACGAAAACCTGCGCTCCTTGCTGAAGGCGCAGAAGGAAACAGGAGAAGAGTTGCAAACTGCGCGCGAGAAGCGCGCCAAAGTGGAACAGCGGCGCTCTGACGCGCAAGACCTCCGCCAGCAAACCATGGAGCGGCTTCATGGTTTTGTCATCGACGATGGATTGTTGGCAAAGCTCGAAACTATGCGCGCCGAGGCTTTGGGGGAACACCAACTTACGGTTGAATCCTGTGATAACCGCGAGCAGGACGTGCGCACATGGCTGCAGTCAAGGATTGACGCCGAGGACTTGAAGCTCAAACGTCTAGCGGAGAAGATCATCAAAGCCATGGCCTCCTTCAAGGAGACATTCAAGCTGGAGACGGCTGAGATGGATGCCAGCCTTGAAGCGGCCTTTGAATATGAAAACCTGCTGACGCAACTGAACCGCGACGACCTGCCGCGTTTTGTTTCGCGCTTCAAGGAACTGCTCAACGTCAACACCATCAATGAAATCGCGAACTTCAATGCTCAGTTGGCCCGTGAGCGCGAAACCATCAAGGAGCGCATCGCCCACATCAACAAATCTCTGGGCGAGATCGACTACAACCCTGGCCGCTACATCGTGCTGGAGTCGCAGTCCAGCCCTGACGCCGAGATCCGCGACTTCCAACAGGAATTGCGCGCCTGCACCGAAGGCGCTGTCACAGGTTCGGATGACGCCCAGTATTCCGAAGCAAAATTCCTGCAGGTCAAGGCCATCATCGACCGTTTCCGGGGGGCGCGAAGGGTTG
>NZ_CAXQZX010000120.1:0-15616 GCF_964228395.1 Limnobacter sp. | reverse complement strand
CTCGGTGAAGTAATCCACCACACAATTGATTTTTAGTGACGGTTTGCGAGAGGGTTGAAACACCACATTCAAAGGCAAGCTGCTGGGTTTGTACTGCGGCAGCAAAATTTTGATTTTGCCTGTTCGCAGTTCGTCTCCATAGATCCAACTCGGGGAATAAATGATCCCCAACCCCTCCAGCAAGGCCTGCCGAATGGCCTCAGAGCTGTTGGATTGGAAATTGCTGTTGACTCGAATCACTCGGGGGCCGCCGCGCAAAGGGTGGAATGTCCATTCATTGAAGTTGTCTACGCCGGTGTAAAGCAGGCAATTGTGGTGGGCAAGCTCATCCAAGGTAGCAGGCTCCCCATGTTTGGCCAGATACTCTTGCGAGGCCATCACAGCCCTGCTCACCGTGCCGATTCGTCTGGCGATCAATCGACTGTCCTTCAGCTCCCCCACTCGGAAGGTCACATCAATGCCCGAAGCAATCAGGTCGACAAAGCGGTCGTCCAACTGAAGATCAATCCGGATTTTGGGATACCTGGCGTAAAACGCCGGTAACCTGGGCACGATGTGTAGGCGCGCAAAGGCCATTGGGGCCGCTACCCGAATCAAACCACTGACCTCGTGCTCGGCGCGGTGCACCTCCGACTTTGCTTCCTCCAGGGTTTCCAGAATTTGCCTGCAACGCTGAAAGTACAGGGCGCCGGCCTCGGTTAAGGCATGGCTGCGCGTGGAACGCACCAACAACATGGCCCCCACCTCGTTCTCTAGCGCCTGTATTTGTTTGCTAATCGCCGACTGTGTGGTGTGGTACTGCCGGGCCACCACCGAAAAGTTGCCACTTTCAACCACGCGCACAAAGGTTTCCATCCATCGCAGCCGGTCCACGAATCACCCCAATCTATTCCTGTTTGGAATAGATGATATCACCTCTCTTCCGTTGCCATACCCCCAAGGTTTTACGATAATCGAGCAGAACCAAAATAAGGAGTACCCAATGAATGCACCCAACGCTCACCGCAATGAACAAATTTTGAACACCGCAGATCTCGCTTTGTTTCAACCCGGAAAAATCGGCGGGATCGAGGTCAAAAACCGTGTGGTCATGGCGCCTTTGACCCGTTGCAGAGCCGACGAGGCCGCAGGTGACATCCCTGGAAGCCCCATGAATGTCTTGTACTACACCCAACGCGCCAATGCAGGCTTAATTATCAGCGAGGGCACGCAAGTGGCGCCGGGCGGCAAGGGTTACATGGCTACACCGGGCATTTATTCCGAGCAGCAGATCGAGGGTTGGAAGCCCATCACGCAAGCCGTTCATGCCGCAGGTTCTAAAATTGTTGCGCAAATTTGGCATGTGGGTCGAATCACCCACCCCAACCTCACAGGCGGCTTGGACCCCATCGCCCCATCGGCCATTGCACCAGGCGTGGTGGCCTACACCCATCAAGGCAAGGTTGATATTCCTGTGCCGCACGCCATGTCGGTTACAGAAATTCAGGACGTCATCGCTCAGTTCAGGCAAGGCGCTGCCAATGCCATGCGCGCTGGTTTTGACGGCGTCGAAATTCACGGTGCCAATGGCTATTTGATTGATCAGTTCTTGCGAGATGGCGCCAACCAACGCACAGACGCCTATGGTGGCACAGTTGAAAACCGTGCAAGGTTTGCCCTCGAGCTGGTGGACGCGGTGGTCGCTGAAATTGGCGCAGACAAAGTTGGCATTCGCCTCTCGCCGCTCACGCCATTTAACAACCTCAGCGATAGCAACCCACAGGCACTGTTCTCGTACCTGATCCAAGAATTGGACAAACGCAATATCGGCTTCATTCACATGATCGAGGGTGCAACGGGCGGCGATCGCAATGTGCCCGGCTTCGATTACCAAGCCGCGCGACGCAGTTTCAAGGGCAGCTGGATCGTCAACAACGGCTACACCCGCGAAATGGCCATTGAGGCTGTGCAAGAAAAACGGGCCGACGCCGTGTCGTTTGGGCGCTTGTATATTGCAAACCCAGACTTGGTGGAACGCCTAAAGCAAAACGCCCCCATGAACGAACCCGACCCCAACACATTCTATGTGCCGGGCGAAAAGGGCTACACCGACTACCCAACCCTCAGCAAGGCTTAAGCCATTGGGTTTATACCGAGGCAGTGGCGCCGTCTGAAATTGAAGTGGCGCCACATCCATGGCAGTATCGGGCAAACGCACTTTTGCGAGTGTTGCAAGTGGTGCAGCCAACATGCAGACCAATTCCACAATGCGGGCAAAAGTCCAGGCCTGCCGCCTTGGTGTCCACTTTGCGCTCACAGCCAGGACAAATGCCATTGGCCAACTGAGTCGAGGCCAAATCTGGATCCAGCGCCCTTCGCCTTTCCCACTCCGGCAACTGTTCTGAATGGCGCTTTTCGGCCAGGTAACGATTCATCGCACCCATGGCTTTGCTTCCCAACCATGCGGTTAAACCAATCGCCAGGGTGTAGTGCACGTACCCACCATAGCTTGGCAAATGGGGCAGTAATTCCACCATGAATACAAATACCGCAAACCCCACAAAGCCCCAAACCAGGGGCCAATGCCGACCATGCAGCTGGTGCTTGAATAGCCACGCCGCAGCCGCAAGCAAGGGCATACAAAACAAAAGCCGATACAAAAACACTCTCAATTCGGTGGCATTCACAGCCGATTGGTGTGCGCCTCGGGCACCTTTTTCCAGTTCGCGATATTTGTCTTGCGCGCGCCGCTTCGCCTGTTCGGCATCGAGCAACAGCTTTTGCTGCATTTCTACTTTGGCCAAAGCGAGGCGCTCCATGGCTTGAAGATTGGCCACAGCCTGGGTGCGTACCTGCATCTCCTTGTCCTGCTCCGGTTGCGACCCAGCCTGCCGGGCAGCCACCCAGGCCATAAACTGTTCTTTGGCCAAATCTGTATCGGCCTTGGCCACTTGATGACTCAGCTTGGCTTGCTCCAGCGTATCGGTGGCCTCCCTCACCTGCAACTCTGCCTTACGCATGTCATCTTTTACAGCCCTGAGGGCCAGGGGTTCAATAAAGGATTCCAATTCGGGCTGGGTTTCCACCTGCGGCAGGTCACCCATGATTGTGTTGGCCAGCCCCGTTAAAAATAAACCAAATAAAAAGGCCACTGCCCACAAACCACGTCTGTACCACTTTTCCGCATCCCGAAAGGACTTGCCCATCTCGTACCCCTTGATTGTTATTTTGCTTGTGCACTAACGCAGCCCATGCAGCCCAAGATGACCCAGACCCGCCCCCCCTAATGTGTTAGTGTCTAGGCCATTCGTTGACGCAATCACCACCGCCACGCTGTAACCCAATGACTCAAAGTAGCGAATTAAATGCCAACAGCTCGCTTGGTGCTTTAGAGGCAAAACTAAAGCCCATGTGGCTGCTTGCCCAAGAAGGCAACGAGCGAGCCTACAAAGAGGCCCTGGGCATGATTGCTCTTCGCTTGAGGCAGTTTTACGGCAGGCGGCTACAGGGCGCGCCTGAGGAGGTGGAAGATGTGGTGCAAGAAACCCTGATCACCTTGCATTTGCAACGGGCCACTTACGACAGCAGCTTGCCAGTGACCAGTTGGATACATGCAATTGCACGGCACAAATTGGTTGATGTTTGGAGGCGCCGCGGGCGCAAAGAATCTTTGCATAGCTCATTTGATGAACTTCACGAACAGGCGCAGCCTCTGGTTGAACCAGAATTTGGCACACGGCAGGACTTGATGACCTTGCTGGCTCTGCTTCCAGACTCACAAAGAGAGGCATTGATTTTGACAAAAATTGAAGGCCTATCCGTGGAAGAGGCAAGCTTGAAAACCGGCGCCTCGGTGTCTTCCATCAAGGTACAGGTCCACCGGGCACTCAAAAAGCTTTCCGCGCTGGTAGGAGATGGGGCATGAAAACCGACGAACTGATCCAAATGTTGAGCACGCGGGCTGGCCCAGCCGATCTACAATTGCCGCGCCGCCTTGTGGCAAGAACCATCCTCTTTACACTCTTGGCTGCCACGCTGCTATCCATCACCTTGATGGGCGGTGCATCCATAGAAAACATGTTGCAATCAGCTTTTTGGCTAAAGGTGGCCTATGCCGGGCTGCTGGCCGCACTCGCTTCGCATTTGTTTGTGAATGCAGGCAAGCCCGCTGTGCCGTTGACCCAAAACATAAAACGCTTGGCGAGTTTGGTGCTGCTCGCCATCGGCCTCGGGCTGGCGTATTGCCTGGCAGCCCCCCTTGGCGAGCGCCTGACCCTGATTACCGGACATTCGTGGTTGGCGTGCCCTTGGCTTATTGCTTTGGTATCTGCACCCGGCCTGGCAGCGAGCCTCATAGCAATGAGCGCCATGGCCCCCACTCAACCACGCATTGCGGGTTTTGCCTGCGGCATATTTGCCGGGGCGGTGAGTTCAGCCGGCTACGCAATCGCGTGTACCGAATCCTCACCCACGTTTGTAGCCCTGTGGTACTCCGCGGGAATTCTGTTGGTAGGCGTGATCGGTGCGCTGCTCGGGCCCCGGGTTCTGCGCTGGTAAAAACGAATTCACGCGGGAGGGTCCACCACGCCCAGCACCGAAGAATTGCAGCGATACCAACCGGCAATACTGTAGCGATCCACCGTGGAAGGTCGTACTTCGTGTGGAAACTCTTCACTGAGGAACACCACCAGCGTACCCGCAAGGGGCGGCACACGAACAAGTGCCTTGTCTGCATTGTCTGGCTCGTAAAGAATGAGCTCACCGCCAAACTCTTCCCGCCAATCCTGGTTTAAGTAGGTCACCACAGACAACACCCGATTGGCCTGCCCCTTAAAGGCATCGAGGTGTGTTTTATAAAAAGCGCCCGGGGCGTAGTGCGCAAAATGACTTTCAAACGAAAACAGCCCCAACAGCAAACGGCGATTCAGCTCTACTTGCAAGCTGGCTGCCCAGTCTAGCCACTGTTCTTTGGCGGGATCAGTGGGCTCTATCCAGGCAATGTGATCCCCTCGAATGGAGCGCTCCTGCCGATGCCCTCCCCCGCGCCCCACTCCTGCTGGCTTGAAGTCGCTCACGCCTTCACTCGTCATGCTTTGGCGTAGCGCAGCCACCATTGCCTCTGGCAGGGCCTTTTCTTGAATCGAATACCCGTACGCTCGCAAATCATTGGCAATTGCGATGGCCAGCGACTCAGATGGCGTTGTTTGATTGGGCAACATAAAAAATCGGGCGATCAACCAGCAAACAGATTAAGGTCGCTAGTGTATCGCCAACGGTGGAGTATGTGAGGTCTTTACTCGCGGACTACGCGTGACTCAGTAGCTGTCCGATCGCGCTAGACAGAGAAGCGGAATCAAATTTCTTGACGTAAATGTTCACACCGGCTTCTATACCGCGTCTGGCGTTCTCATCGGAAGTCAGAGACGAATACATAATGATGGGAATGTTCTTGAATCGCGGATCATTTTTCAGCTTTCGGGTCAAGGTGCAACCGTCCATCACGGGCATCTCTTCATCAACCAACACCAGGGACACCTTGCTATTCAATTCACCCGCCGGTGCGCCCTCAGCATCGCCCGCCAAAGCCAACAGCTTTTGCTCTGCTTCCACGCCGTTGACTGCGTGGGAGTGCTGCAAACCCAGACCGTCCAACACCTCAGAGATCTTTCGTCTGGCCACCACAGAGTCATCCACAAAAAACACTGGCGCTGCGTGTCCCAAGTCTGGAGTTTTTGCAATCACAGGCTCATCGGCCGCAGAATCAGGCAGCACCCTGTGGCAGACGCTCTCAATGTCCACCAAAGAGACCAAACCGCCCTCTTTCAACATCACCACGCCAAACACGCAACCCTGTTCAGCATCATAACGCTGGGGTGGGTTTACATCAGACCAGGGCACTCGAATAATTTTGTCGACATCGGCCACCGCAAACGCGACAGATCTGGAAGCAAATTCGGAAATAATCAATTTGGAATCAGCTCGACCATCGCCCATGCCAATCGCTGTTCCCAAAGACACCACAGGAATCACTTGGCCACGCAAGGAAATAACCCCACTCATGGCACCTTGCTGACCAGGAATTTGGGTCACTGGTAACATTTCAGTCACCTCTCGGATCTTGAACACATTCAGACCGAACACCTCCGACCCGCCAAGCGAGAACAGAAGAATTTCAATCATTTCGGTGGTCGAAGACGACGGATCTTTGGCGGACAAGTTGTGCATGGCGCATGATGTGACAATTGCTGTTACTCAATTGTCGCCCATCGCAAGCTAGGCCATATCCTTAAGAAGGGGGCATCAGGGGCTCTATTTCAAGCCTTTTAAATCTTCAATTGCGAAGAAATTTGATCGATCACGTCCAACACCACCCCAACGGGCGAAGATGCTGTGGTTGATACCGGGGGAGAGAATTCCCCCAGGAAGGCGTCACTGCTGGGTTCGTTTTCAAAATCTTGGGGTAGATTTTCTCCCTCTGCCGAGGCATTTTCTGCGCTTTGCTCAAGCAATTCAAGCAGACCATTCCCCAAACCGGCAAGCAACTCCACAGGCGCATCGAGCAAGGTGGACGCACCAGACTCAGCAGGCAGCACTGCCCCAAGGCTTGACAACAAAGAGCCATCAAAGTCGGTGTGCAAAATTTCCGCAGAACCCTGCAACTGTGAAGCGTCTGTGTCTACGGTAGAGGCGCCCTGCAAGTCGGTGGTGTACGCGGAGCTTAAGTCAGTCAAGTGCAGTCTGGATGTCGAATCCTCGCCCCCAGAAGGAGGATCAAATGGCCGCAGAGCCGGGTGATCAGCGCTAGACCCTGGCACACCGGCTCGATCGCTTTCAAATAACTCAGGTGCCACACTGGCTTGCTGAACCCACGAAGCCGATGAGCCAGCCCCTATCAAACCCACCTCGCGGTAAGCATGCGAGCTCGCACCGCCGAGAAGGGCGAGTGCGAAAGTAGACTGATCGGCATCCCGTATGCCTTGGGTGACTGAATTGCTCATGGGTGGTCAATGTTCTCCTGGGCGTATTACACCAAACTCACATCCATCGCTCAATCAGCAAAGTGATATCTTTTTATGTGGCCATGTCGGTAAAACACAAGTTTTACAAATTTTCGACTGCCACATAAAACCACTCCTGCCCGGCTTGGGACGTGGTGTTTGGAAACACGATAAACCCATCCCGAGGTGCGCGCACCTCATCCCCGTTGTGCCGGATGCCCACCAGCTCGCCTCGTCGAATTCGATCAAAACTGGACCACGCCCTGACAAAAGAATCTTCAGCATGCCGTTTGTCGATGACCTCCACCAAGCTCAGGTGCTGGTACTGGCGCACAGGTTCGGGCTCCTCTCCTTCAATCAAACCCAAATGTAATAATGCTTTATCAATGGCTTGGTAGGCCACAGCCGGTCCGTTGGGGTCGTCATGCTGACCGCATTCTAGCGTGACCGCATAACCGCCGCCCGCTCGCATGCACTCTGTGGTGCCCATGCCATACCTGGGGTCAGTGTTCAAGCCGTCGCTGGGTTGGCCGGTCTCTTTCAGATATGCAACCCTGTTGGCCACCCCCTTGGCATAGGTGTCCAACCAGCCGTCCACAAAACGATTGACCCCCAATCGAAACGCCAAGGCGCGCTCGGGGTGCTCGTGAGCAAAAGCCTCCAGCAGGCCATCGTTGTTTTTGGGGCCAAACAGAGCAAAAGGCACATCGCCTTTTTGGAAGCTGTGAATATCCAGCAAAACGTCATGCTGCGCCAGCAAAGGGCATAGCCAGTTGGCCACATGATCTTCAAAATCTTGCGGCGTCGCCGTCGGGGTCAAATTTCGGTTTAAATTTCGATCGCCATTGCGCTGCCCGCGATTGTAGGCCAGTGGATTGGTCACGGGCACAAAAGTCACAGAGCCTGCCTTCAAAACGCGCTCACCCGTCTCAAACTCACCGATCATTTTAAGAATCGCCTGGGTACCCGACACCTCGTTGCCGTGCACGGCCCCCAGAACAATCAGCTTAGGGCCGGGCTTTAGAGCACAGAAAGAAACAGACTTAAATTGAAGCGCCAGCGGCTTGGCTGGCAAGGGTGGAAACAGCATGGCGAGCAAAAAATTACATTGAATGACTGCAGGTTACCACAAAGAAAAAGGGCAGCTTGCGCTGCCCTCCTTCAAGGCCGTTTATCTAATCGCCAAAGTAACTCAGCGCTTAGGTACCGGTTTCTACCGTTTCACCGAAGCGCTTTTTGATAGCGCCGTAGGCGATCAAGCGAACCAGCGCCGGGATCAAAATCACCGCTCCAACCATGTTCCACAAGAACATGAAGGCCAGCAACATTCCCATGTCTGCTTGGAACTTGATGGCAGAAAAGGCCCAGGTGAACACACCCAAAGCCAGCGTTACAGCGGTTAAGGCCACCGCAACACCGGTTGAACGCAGGGTTTCAAAGTAAGCACTCTTGAAGTTGAGCCCCTTGGCCAAGAAGCTTTCCAAACGGTTGTAGATGTAAATACCGTAGTCCACACCAATGCCCACGCCCAAGGCGATCACAGGCAACGTGGCCACCTTGATACCGAGGTCCATCTGTACCATGATCACGCGACAAAGCACCTCAGTAATAAACAAGGGGATCATAATAGAGAGCATCACGCGGAAGCTCTTGAACTCCCACCACACCAAGGCACCCACAATGCCATACACCAACAACAACATGGTTTTTTGAGCCTGCTCAACCACAATGTTGGTGGCAGCTTCGATACCACTGTTACCTGCCGCCAAAATAAATTTGGCATCGTCAGTGTTGTTTTCTTCTGCAAAGGCCTGCACCTTGGCAACGACTCGCTCCAGTGTTTCGGCTTTGTGATCAGACAGGAACAGAATCACAGGTGTCATCGAACACTCTGCGTTGTAAAGCGATGTTGGAATGTTCTTGTGCGCACCGTTGGCAATGAAGCGGTCGCGAGAAATCGCCAACCACTTGGGGTTACCACCGTTGAAGCCCGCAATGATGTTCTTCATCACAGTGAACAAAGACACGGTGCCTTCCACGCCTTCGACGTTCTCCATTTCCCACTGGAAGCGGTCCACTGCAGAGGCAACTGGGTAGGCACCACACTCGCCTGCCGGTGTTTCGACCATCACCACAAACACATCCGAACTGGTGGAATAGTTCTGCACCAAGAACTTCACATCCTGGTTGTATCTGGAGTCCGGTCGAAGCTCAGGCGCGCCCGGGTCCAAGTCACCAATCTTGATGTCCGAGGAAATCACCAAACCCGCTGTCAAAATCGCAGCGGCGCCCAAGGTGACCACACCAGCAACTTTCTTCTCCGTTAGGCGCGACAAGGCATGAGAAACAGTGTGCTTACTGGCCTCTTGTTTGGCCACCTGGCGCAAACCAGCTGGCGTTACATCGGTGTAGCTCATCAACACCGGCAACAAGAACATCTTCGTGAAAATAATCACGGCCACACCGATGGATGCGCTAATCGCTAATTCGCGAATTACACCAATCTCAATCACCAACAGCGTAGAGAAGCCCACCGCGTCGGCCAACAAAGCCACTGAACCTGGAATAAACAACAGGTGAAATGTGGCCTTGGACGCAGCAATTTTGTCAGCCCCGTGAAAACGCTCCGAGGCCATGGTACGCACGTTCTGGATCGCATGGCTCACCCCGATCGCAAAGGTCAGGAAGGGCACCAAAATGGAATATGGATCCAAACCAAAACCAAGCAAGCTGACCGAACCCAAGTGCCAAATCACAGCCAAGGAACAGCAGAAAATAGTCGCGGCTGTACTCTTCCAACAACGCGAGTACCACAACAACAAAGCCACGGTCAGAAAGAAAGTGATTGCAAAAAAACCGGCAATCGCTTTGGCACCATCAATCAAGTCACCCACCACCTTGGCAAAGCCGGTGATGTGACTCGAGATGTTTTCGTCCTGATACTTGTCGCGAACCACCTGCTCGATCCGCTCTGACAATTTACCGTAACTCAGTTTCTCGCCTGTGTCAGGGTCAATTTCCAGCAAAGGAGCAAGAATGATTGCGGAGCGCTCATCGTTGGCGACCAAAGAGCCAATTCGCCCAGAGCGCTCCACGTTGGCGCGCACCTGTTCAATTTGCTCGGGGGTGCCTGAAAAGCCTTGCCCGATCACCGGCCCCATGCGCAGACCCTCTTCGGTCACTTGCCGCCACATCACGTTGGGGGTCCAGATCGAGCTCAAATTACCGCGATCCACCCCGGGGATGTAAAACACCTCATCGGTGATTTGGCGCAACTTCTCCAAAAACTCCGCTTCGTAAATTGTGCCGTTTTTATTTCGCACCGCAATCCGCAGCACGTTACCCAAAGGGCGAAGTTCGTTCTCGTAATTCAGGTAGTTCGCAATGAAGGGGTGTGTCACAGGCACCATCTTCTGGAACGACGCATCTGGCCTCAGCTGGACCGCGTGGTACAGAAAAAACACCGACAGAACAGCAAAAACCGCAATCACCAGCTTGCGGTGCCCAAAAAGAAGCGCTTCAAAAAACCGCTCCACCTTGCCCAATTCTTCTTGATTACTCATATTCGTGTTGTCCATTTAGCGTGGCACATTCACGACCCGTGGGCCGCCCTGAGCGCTGTATACAAAGGTATCGCCAACTTGAGCCATGCCGGTCACCGGCTTGCCCTCGTCTTTTAAAACCATGGTCAGTGCGGTACCAGACTCATCGGTTGCCACCAAGCGGCCCTTCTGGTCAACAAACATCACCTTGTTGCCCACATTCAAACCCTGCACCAAGCTTTCTTTGGTAGGGCTCTTCAACTGCCACCAGGCGCTGGCGTTGGGCCCAAGGCGATACACATTGCCACCAAAGCCGTAGGCAAAAATGGTGGGCTCGCCAGCGGCGTTTCGCGTAACAGCCGTGCCATAAAAGTGACCAATGTAACCGGTGTCCATGCGCTCCCAGGTTTGCGCAAAATCCGTGGATTTATAAACCCGACCGGCTTCACCAGCAATCAACATCAAGCCAGTGGAATCACCGTACAAACCGTTGTAATGGCGAAAATCCGGGTTGTTCAACCGATCAGCAACCAAGGTCCAATTGGCACCACCATCCGTGGTCTCAAAAATTTGCCCATAACTGCCGACCACCCATCCGGTGTTCTCATCTTTAAACCACACGTCCAACATGGGGCGTGATGGACCAAAGCGAGCGCCTGCCTCGGCATCCTCAAACGCGAACGTTGCAGCCTCTAAGGCTTCACTCATTGCATCCTGTTCTGCGGGGCTGGCTGCGTCGTACTTGGCCTGAAAAGCCTCCATTTTTTTCTTGGCGGCAGCCACCACTTGCTCATTGGCCTTGTGGCCATCAAACACACGGCTCCACGTTAGGCCAGCGTCGGTAGACTTCAACACAACTCCATCGTGCCCTACCACGTACGCCACCGAGGGAGACGCAAATACTGCGCTGGTGAGGTTCACCGAAGTAGGCACCTGCGCCTGGGTCCACACACGGCCATCCGCGTCTTTAACGCCCGTGGCGGGATCAGCCGCAGCCATGTCCTTTTTCAGAACAATGCCGCGTTCACCAACCACCAACACATTCGACTCGTGGGAAGTCACGTTCAACATCAAAGCCTTCGCGGCTTTGGGAGCCATCATTGCAGGCAAATCAAGAGGATCTTTAAAGCCCCAGGCCGAAGGCAAAACGGCCAGGGTGAGCAGCGCGCAAGCTGCCTTCATCGCCATAAGTGGCTTGGTCATGCCACGTCTCCAATTTTAAAAAAGCCCAGAGGATGCTAGATGCCTCTGGGCCTAGGATTTCAACATGACGTGTCAATAGAGGACACGTCAGGGAATTAGCGTCCCATGCGACGCAAAGCAGCCGTAGAGAAGTCAGCAGTGGTGTACTTCTTGCCAAATTCCATGGGCTTTTCTTCGTTGGTCAGGGCGTTCACAAGGTAGCGACGAGCTTGCAGGTCGTACATCACCTCACCGGCGGGGCCAAATGTTGGTGCATCGTACAACTGAACACCAAACACTTCACGCACGCGCCACAAACCACCACGCGCGTCGTACTGGTCGGCATGCAACACAGACCATGAATCTTCATCGATGAAGAACACTCGCTTGGAATAGATGTGACGTGCGCCTGGTTTCAGGGTCGCCTCAACCACCCACACACGGTGCAGCTCGTAACGCACCAAATCTTGATTCACGTGATTGGTCTTGATGATGTCCGAGTACTTCAGATCCTTGCTTGTCAGCTTGTAGTTGTTGTATGCAACGTACATCTCCTTTTTACCAACCAGCTTCCAGTTGTAACGGTCGGGAGAGCCGTTAAAACCGTTAAAGTCGTCGTTGGTACGCAAACCGTCAGCACCAATACCAGGGGAGTCATAGGCCAACTCAGGCGCACGGATCACTCGGCGTTGACCTGGGTTGTACTGCCACGCAAGGCGGGGCTCTTTCACCTGGTCCAAAGGCTCATGCACCAGCGCGACCTCGCCCGCAGCGTTGGCTGGAGCGGTGGTTTGGTTCATGTAATAGAAAATCCGGTTAGGTTCCGGGTCATCCATATAAGCCGCAAACGAAATCGTTTCAGTACGCTTACCCACGGTAAACGATCCGTTGGTTTGCACTGGGAAGTCAGCAGAGTGACGTGTGATTGAACCGCCCAGGTCGCGCATGATGTGATTCCAAATCACCTGCACGCCTTCTGTTGGAATCGGGAAAGGCACGTTCGACTTCTTCAAGTTCAAGATACCATTGCCACCCTCGGCCAGCTTGATGCCAGGCGCCTCTTCTTTTGCAAACTTGTAAACATCTGGGCGGTAAGCAGCGGTGCGATGTGTTGGGTACACATTCATTTTGTATGTTGGGTAACGCTTCAACATTTCCATCTGGCCTGGGGCAAGCTTGTCTTTGTGCTGCTCCATATTGGCCGCTGTGATCGTCACAATCGGCTTGTCCGACGCAAAGGGGTCCAAGTAGCCTTTGTTGGGATCAAAACCTGCGGGAGGCTTGCTGATACCGCCTTTCCACTCAGGGATGGTGCCAGCGGCGTTGCCCGCTTTTTCTGCACCGATGGGTGTCAGGGTGGTCCCCAACTTGGAAAAATCATTGGCCAGTGCCGGGGTGCTAGCACCCATTACAGCCAGTGCCATTACCACGGGTTTAAACATTCTCAGTCTCATGCGAATAGTCTCCTTGAATCACAAATACATCCCGCCCCTTTGCTCTTGTTCTGGTCCGTTTACAGGTTGGCTCCCAACACCAAAGACAAGAAGTCCCTGTCTTTAAACGGATCAAAGTAGGCTTTGTCGTTGAAAATACTGTAGTTCATTTCGGCGAAATAACGAGCCGATTGAATTTCAGCGCGCAGCCCCACACCAAGATTCATACGATCTTCCAAAAACACACCGTCAGCTGAATAGCCTTTCACGTCGTGAGAGAAGAACAGACGCGGTGCCAATGTAATGCCATATAAAGCGTCTGGGTACTGCGCTACCGAAAGAATACGATACCCGAAAGCCGTCTCTGTTGCATACCCATCTACAACGCAGTTGCGTGGATTTGGGTTCACACCGCGATTGCAATCACCGTTGTTGTAGGTTGCGTGAGCGCCTGCACCAAACGCTGGGGAACGGCCAAATCGCTCACTGGTGAACGGATCACCAATGCCGCGCCACATTTGCGCACCCACCTCAGCAATTACTGCCACCTGGCTGGCCCACAAACGGCGAGGGAACAACGCGATGGTCGACACCTGCGCTTGTACCTTGTCCAAAGGCTTGGCACCAGGAAGAATGGACCCCTCGGGGAATTGCGTGTTGTCACCGTAACGGGCCAATGGACCATCACCAGTCGCACCACCCTTCAACAGGTCGGCCGTGTTGTAAGCCGCAGGGAAGTCTTTGGTGTAACTCACCTCGCCAAACACAGAGAAGCCAAACAGCTCGGTCGCAGCAGACACACCGGCCACCTGAATGTTTTCAGCGCCGTAATCGAAGAAGTAGGACAGGGGGTTAACCACGCTTTGGCCACCCGCCTCCAAACCGTTGAAAATCGAACCCTCATAATTCGATGGGGTTTTACGCAACGACAGGTTAGGAATGCGCTGATGATAGTTCACCACGTAAGCGCCAAACTCCGTGCCAATTTCGCCAGCGTAGTAACGCGCAGCCAACCCAACCTGACCTGTATCTGGCGCCCGTCGATCTGCCAACTGAGCCATCCGGAAGTTCAAATTACCCAAATCACTGGGCAAACCGGTCAGCCCCGCCAACACACCAGCCAAGCCGCTCGCCCCGCCCACAGTTGAGGTGTTGAACGGGCTACCGTTCACTCGAACGGTGCCTCCACCCTCAAAGCTTTGGCGGTCGTTGTAACCGGTGAAGTCGATTTCGTTGGGCCCAACGGTCAATACACCTGGGTTAATCGGCGCGCCTTGGAAATTACAGTTCAACAGGTCGGCTGCCGAGAAGAAGGTGCCACAACCATCCACCACCACCTTCTCGTGGTTCAACTGCACAAACGACTCAATCGACAAGGCGTCAGTGGCTTGCAAGTTGGCGTACAACTGCGGGATTGGCAAAAATACTTCTTTCAGTTGCGCACCTGGGCGGCGAAGAGCAGCCGAGTCAAAGTTGGAGTACTGGTTTACACCACCCAACACAAACAGGGCCTCGCCCCATGTCACCACCTGGTTGCCGGCCTTAACAGTGAAAGGGCGCCCCAGCGGCTCAAAGTTGGCAAACGCATACGCATCCAAAAACTGTGCATCTTCAAACTTGGAGCCCTTATCAAAACCATCGTCATTCAATGGCTCATTGGGTCTGAATCCATTGTTGGCCGAACCATGAGGAACCCGGTTACTACGGTTATGAAAATCAGAGTAAGCCTTGGCGCGTACAAATATGCCCGCGTTGTCTTTGCGCAGCTCCAGTTCACCGACCGCTTTGGCCGCAGAACTAAACACGTCGCCCTTGCTGTAGTTGAGGTTACCGTCGTCCACGGTTCCGCTAGAAGCCTCGCCGCCGTTTCCGATAAATATCAATGACTTATCAGCATCCCTCATTCGCATAGAAGCACCCACAGTCACTTCCATCGCCCAACGGCCTTCGATGCCAGCGGGCCCTTCAAAAGAACCGGCGGACCAAGCGGGAACCGTAAGGCTACTCAGAGCCAGCGCAACAGAAATGGATACAACGGACGGAATGGGACGGTGTTTGATCACCATGAAAAGTCTCCTCAGGGCCTTCTAGGCCTCTTGAACGAATCGCTTGAGCGGATTCAACGATATTATCAATAACCCCTAGTACTAAAGCGGGCGAGCAACAGATTCATAAATCGCACATTACCCACAACAAATAGAAAAGCGCTTGCAAAAAACAATGTAACTTGTGAGTAATTTCTGGACCAAACCCGTATAAATGCAGGTTGAACAAGAATCCGATTGCGTTACTCCAAGCCTAGCAAGACACTGCATTACTTGCTGATAAATAAAATATCGAATTCATGAAACATATTACGCCCTCACACTATCCACTGATTGAGCGCGCAATTCAATGGGTAGTTGAACAACAACTGCAAATTTATCGGGGGAGCCGCACGCGGCAACCTCCGCTCGAAGAGCTGGCCCAGCATTTCGATGTA
>NZ_CAXQZX010000119.1:0-24032 GCF_964228395.1 Limnobacter sp. | reverse complement strand
AATCTGCCCGACCGTGCCAAGAATGAACGGTGCCCCCCAAGGGGGCAGAGGCCCGACCCGACCTCTGTTTTGGAGGGCGGGCCTCAGTTCAGGCGAGGCTCAGGGAGGGATCAACAGATTGGCCGTCGCAAAGGGGCATGGTCCTGCTTGCTTCAGGGCGCAAGCGACACCGCTAAACGGGGCATGGACCTGCTGGCTTCAAAGAGCAAGCGAGTCAAACAGACCGACGCACGCATCACTGCAGCCCAAGGCTCGCTCGATACTCCTCGTAAGTGCCCTTGTAATCGGTGATGCCAGTTTCTTGCATGTCAAAAATGCGTGTGGCAATGCCTGATACAAACTCACGGTCGTGCGACACCACAAACACTGTGCCCTCAAATTTTTCCAGTGCCATTTGCAGGCTTTCAATCGATTCCATGTCCAGGTGGTTGGTTGGTTCGTCCAACAGCAGCACGTTGTGACGGCCCAGCATCAGCCGACCAAACACGAGCCTGTTTTTTTCACCACCGGAACACACTTTGACTTGCTTGCCGATTTCGTCATTGCTAAACAGCAATCGACCCAAAATGCCACGAATGGCCTGGTCATCGTCTCCCTCTTGGGCGTAGCGTTCGGTCCATTCGCGAAGGTTCAGCGCTTGGTCAAACTCGTCGCTGACATCCTGCGCCATGTAACCCAAGTTCGCATTTTCAGACCATTTCACTTCGCCGCGCGTGGGTCGCATCACCCCCGCAAGCAATTTCAGCAAGGTGGTTTTGCCTGTTCCGTTCCCACCCACAATGCCCACTTTTTCGCCAGCCTCCACCATCACCGAGAAGTTGCGTATAACGGCGTTGTCATCGTAGCTGTGGCTAACGCCTTCAAGCTCCACGGCAAGGCGGTGCATTTTCTTCTTTTGTTCGAAGCGAATGAACGGGTTTTGACGCGATGATGGCTTGATTTCAACCGTATCGGCTTTGATTTTTTCTATCTGTTTTTGGCGAGATGTTGCCTGTCTGGCCTTGGATTTGTTGGCTGCAAAGCGCCGAACGAAATCTTGCAAATCTGAAATTCGCTCTTTGGCGCGCGCATTGGCCGCCATGGCTCGCTCGCGGGCTTGTGCTGCAGCCAGCATGTAATCGTCGTAGTTGCCGGGCACAACCTGCAAAGTACCGTAATCCAGGTCTGCCATGTGGGTGCACACCTGGTTCAAAAAGTGTCGGTCGTGGCTAATGATGATCATGGTGCTGTCGTACTGGTTCAGCACATTTTCAAGCCAGGCGATGGTGTTGATATCAAGGTTGTTGGTGGGTTCGTCTAGCAGCAAAACATCCGGTTTGGAAAACAGCGCTTGCGCCAACAACACCCGCAGCTTCCAGCCTGGGGCGATTTCACTCATGAGACCACTGTGCTGCTCAAGGGGAATGCCAGCGCCCAGCAACAATTCCCCTGCCCTGGCCTCAGCTTCATAGCCGCCGTATTCGGCGTACACGGCTTCCAGCTCCGCCGCACGCATGTAATCTTCGTCGGTGGCCTCCGGGTTGGCGTACAAGGCGTCTCGCTCGGTCATGGCCTCCCACATTTCTTTGTGGCCCATCATGACCACATCAAGCACGCGGTGCTCCTCAAAGGCAAACTGGTTTTGGTTCAATTTGCCCAATCGAATATTGGGGTCAAGCACCACGGTGCCATGCGAGGGTTCCAGGTCGCCACCCAGAATTTTCATGAGGGTGGATTTGCCGCAACCATTGGCACCAATCAGGCCATAGCGGTTGCCGTCGCCAAACTTGGCATTGATGTTTTCAAACAGGGGTTTTGCACCAAACTGAATGGTGATGTTTGCTGCAGTGAGCATAAGCCTCGGAATTTCAAAGAGATTTTTAAAGGGGGGATTATACATCCCCGCTTTGCTGAAACACGAAGCCCCCTGCCCCGGTGCTTTGTAAAATGCTCTCCATGCCCTGGAACCAGCAGGCCTTGGGCGTGCAGTGGCCAAAGGGAAAGTTGGGAATCACCGGGATGTCCACCAATGACTGAACAAAATCGATGACGCTGTGTAGACCATAACCCGAATCATGAGGCCCCGGAGCTGGCTCACAAAACTGGCCAAGCACAATGGCGCGCTGACGCCCCAATACCCCGGCCTGATGTAGTTGTAGAAGCATGCGCTCAATGCGGTATGGCGGCTCGTTGATGTCCTCAAGAATCAAAATACCGCCGGCCAGTTCGGCTTGCCAGGGCGTGCCTAGCAAGCTGCAAATCATGGCCAGGTTGCCACCCCAGGCTGCCCCCTCGATGGGCAAAGCCCCGTGCCAAAAGCCCTGCCAGTCTGGCCATCCGTCGACCTGCCAACTCACCTCCACTCGACTTTCTGCCAACGCCCTGTTGAAATGCTCAAGGGTGTCCACATTGACCCCTGGCTGTGGTCCAAAATCAAAACACGCCATGGGACCGTGAAGCAAGGAGGACGGCTGCGCACCAGCCGCCAATAGCGGCAACTGCAAGGCGGTTAAATCGCTGTGCCCGCACAGCAAGTGCCCATTCTGATTGAGCATATTTGCCAGCTCTTCGAAATCAAGGCTTGGCAACAAACGGCTTAGCCCGTAGCCGCCGCGGCTTGCCATCAACAGTGACTGCGTTGGCGTGGCAAACACCTCATGGATGGTTTTTATGCGTTGTGGTTCGGTGCCCGCAAATCGTTGTTCGCGCGCGCGACATGCCGCATGTTCTTGCACCTGCCAGCCCAGCGATTCCAGGCAAATGGCGGCTCTGTCCAACGCACTTTCATCGACCAAGGCACCGCTTGGCGAAAACAACACAACTTGTGAATAGGGTTTCAAAGGTAGGCTTTCCAGGAACGTACGGGCTCACCCTGCAAATAATCGCACAAACTGGCCAGTATGGCCGCCTGCTGTGCGTCGCCTTGAGCCTGTGCGTTCTCTGCGAGCGCTTTAATGTCAGCACATAATTGCGTTGCCTGCTCCTCGGTTTCAAGACGAGCCAACAAATGCGAGGGTTCACTAATAGATACCGACCGCAACACTTGCAGGGTGTTTTTATTGACATTGGGCATGTCAGAAAGCTTTTTGAGTGCAGTTATCGCTTGCAAGCGACTTGTACGCCTGCTTTTAAAAAAAGTTTTCAAAAGCATTTCAGATTCTTCAGCCATGCAGCCCCATTCAAAGGAGCAAGGATGCAAGGCCTCCGACTGTGACAACAAGTGCAGCGCATCTTCCAAATTTGAGTTGAAGCGGGATTGAGCGCTGCCAAGAACCACACGCCCTATTCTGGCGTGGGCAATTGCTCCCAAACACATCAGGCAAGGCTGCAGGGTGACATACAGCGTGGCCTTTGCGCCCAAGCGATAGTTACCCAAGGCTTTGCATGCGGACTGAATGGCCAATATTTCTGCATGGGCGCAGGCATTGTTTTGGGCAATTGGCGCATTGTGAGTCCGCGCCAATTCTCGCCCCTCGTGCACCAGCACCGCGCCAATCGGCACTTCCCCCTGAGCGGCACCAGCAGCCGCTTCCTGCAAAGCGACCTCCATCCAGTGCGCATCTTCTGCGTTGGGAGTGTAGGCGTATACCTTGAATTTATGGGCTGGCGCGTTCATGACGCGCAGCTTCGCACAAATTCAGGCATTCTTCAAACGGGCCTGTCTGCGCTGCTGCCAGGCTTGAATTTCACCCACAATGCCGCGGCGAAAGGCCAGCACCACCACGATGAAAATAAACCCGGTCACGATGGTGACCTGCTCTCCAAGCGAGCGGAACCACATGATGTTCGTGACCGAGGCCAGCCAAATGCCTATCTCGCCCAAGCGGTTTTCCAAGGCAATAATCACAATGGCGCCCACAATAGGACCTGCCAATGTGCCCATGCCACCCACCAAGGTCATTAAAACCACCAAGCCAGACATGCTCCAGTGAACATCGGTGAGGGTTTCGAACCCCAGCACAGAAGCCTTGGTGGCACCAGCCAGGCCAGACAAAGCCGCCGACAGCACAAATGCCAGAAGTTTGTATTTGTCGACGTCGTAACCCAACGAGATGGCACGAGGCTCGTTTTCTTTGATGGCTTTGAGCACTTGACCAAAGGGGGAGTGCACCACGCGCACAATCAACGCGAACCCCGCCACGCAAATGGTGAGTACAACAAAGTACAGGGCCAGATCGTCACTCAAATCGACCACACCGAACAGGGTACCTCGGGGTATGCCTTGCAAGCCATCTTCACCCCCCGTGAATGGGGCCTGAAGAAAGATGAAATACAACATTTGCGCCAAAGCCAAGGTGATCATGGTGAAATAAATCCCCTGCCTTCTGATGGCCAAAGCACCCATCACAAAGCCCACCGCAGCGGCAAACGCAGTGCCAAGCAATATGCCCACTTCAAAGGGCAGTCCCATGTCACGCAGCGCATAGCCTGTGATGTAGCCTGCGCCTCCCAAAAATGCTGCGTGCCCAAACGACAACAGCCCCGTGTAACCAATCAGCAAATTGAATGCGCAGGCGAATAAGGCAAAACAAAGCAGCTTCATCAGCAGCACCGGATACATGTAAAAAGGTGCGGCCAATGCCAAAGCCAATGCAAAAGCAGCCAGGGTTTTATTGTTCAGCAAGGTGATGTTTCCCATTTTATTTCTCACGACCAAACAGCCCGGCTGGGCGAATCATCAACACAATGGCCATGATGATAAAGACCACCGTGGCCGATAATTCGGGGTAGAACACCCGGGTAAAACCTTCAACCACACCCAAGGTAAGACCAGTCACGATGGCTCCCAAAATGGAGCCCATGCCTCCAATGACCACCACGGCAAATACCGTAATAATGAGATGCGAGCCCATGAGCGGAGAAATTTGTATAACCGGCGCCGCCAGCACACCTGCAAACGCAGCCAAAGCCACCCCAAAGCCGTAAGTCAAGGTCACCATTAAAGGTACATTGATGCCAAAGGCCTCAACCAGGCGTGGGTTTTCAGTGCCTGCTCGCAAATACGCACCGAGCTTGGTTTTTTCAATCATCAGCCAAGTGGCAAAACACACCGTGAGCGATGCCACGACCACCCACGCTCGGTAATTGGGCAGCACCATGAAACCCAGATTGGTTGCGCCTGCCAATTGCGCAGGCACAGAGTAAGGTTGACCCGACACGCCGTAAAAAGACCTGAACAACCCTTCAATCATCAAGGTAATGCCAAAGGTCAACAGCAGACCATACAAGTGATCCAGTTTGTAAAGCCAGCGCAGCATGGTGCGTTCAATCACCATGCCAAACAACCCCACCAGCACCGGGGCCAGCAACAGCATCACCCAGTAATTCAGGTTGAAATACGCCATGCCCATCCAGGCCAGGAAGGCGCCCATCATGTACAAGGCACCATGGGCAAAATTAATCACATTGAGCAGGCCAAAAATCACGGCCAGCCCCAGTGAAAGCATGGCGTAGAAGGAGCCGTTCACCAAGCCCAACAAAAGCTGGCCCAAAAAAGCCTGATGTGGAATTCCGAAAATTTCCATGAGTGTCCAAATTCAAGGATGCACCCCAGTGCCACTGACCAGGGTGCTGAACAGGTTGCTATAAACGCATCACTTCCACAGGGCGCATTTGGTTTCGGCCTTGGTTGTAAAAGCTTGCTCGCCGGGAATGGCTTGCACCACCTTCAGGTAGTCCCAGGGCTTTTTGGACTCTTTGGGGTCTTTCACCTGCATCAAGAACATGTCGTGAATCATGCTGCCGTCGGCTCGGTAATAACCGTTTTTGGCGTACATGTCGTTGACCTTTTGCTTGCGAAGCGCCTCCATCACTTTGGGCCCGTCGTCGGTTCCAGCGGCCTTCACAGCGTTCAGGTACTGCAGCGTGGCGGAGTAATCTGCGGCTTGAAGGCTGCTGGGCATTTTTTTCATTTTGTCGAAAAAGCGCTGCGACCACTTGCGGGACTCATCATTTTGATCCCAATACCAACTGTCGGTGAGGTACATGCCCTTGGTTTGGTTTAGCCCCAACGCATGTACATCGTTGATGAACATCAACAGCCCGGCCAATTTCATGGTGCTGGTCACGCCAAACTCATTGGCTGCTTTGATGGAGTTCACCGTATCGCCTCCAGCGTTGGCCAAACCCAAAATTTGGGCGCCCGATGCTTGGGCTTGCAGCATAAAGGAAGAAAAATCCGAAGCCGAAAGCGGGTGACGAATAGATCCTTTCACTGTGCCACCATTGGCCTTCACCACTGTTGATGTGTCGGTTTCAAGCGAGGTACCAAAGGCGTAGTCTGCGGTTAAGAAATACCAGTTTTTACCCCCCTGCTTAACCACAGCCGAGCCAGTACCTTTGGCCATGGCCACCGTGTCGTAGGCGTAGTGAATGCTGTAGGGGTTACATTCCTCGTTGGTGATTCGTGCTGTGCCCGCGCCAATCACAAAATTGGGCTTTTTCTTCTCGTCTGCGACCTTGGCCATGGCCAGTGCTGTGCCTGAGTTGGTGCCGGAAATCAACATGTCCACACCATCGACGTCAAACCACTCGCGGGCCTTGCTGGCTGCAATATCCGCCTTGTTTTGGTGGTCAGCAAATACGAACTCGATTTTTTTGCCGTTCAAGGTGCCACCGAAATCTGCAATGGCCATTTTCACGGCCTCAACGCCGCCGGGGCCATCGATGTCGGCGTACAAGCCCGACATGTCGGTGATCATGCCAATTTTGATGGTGTCGCCAGAGTACTGCGCGCTGGCCAGCCCGCCACAGGTCATGGCAAACGCAGCAAACAGTCCTTGCGTGATGGGTTTGAGCTTCATCCTTTTCTCCTTTGCTTTTGGATTGTCAAGCCCCCTTGGGGGCCTGGTTTTATACGCCGAGCAGCGAATGCAGCACCGGCATTTTTTCGTCAAGGTCTGTGGCGGCAAACTGCTCCACCACACAGCCATGTTCGACCACATAAAACCGATCGGCCAAGGGGGCCGCAAACCGAAAGTTTTGCTCCACCATGACAATGGTGTAACCCTTGGATTTCAGCGTGGTGATCATGCTGGCCAGGGCCTGCACGATCACAGGTGCAAGACCTTCAGAGATTTCATCGAGCAACAGCAAACGCGCACCCGTGCGCAGAATCCTGGCCACGGCCAGCATCTGCTGCTCACCACCCGACAACCGGGTGCCTTGGCTGTTTTTGCGCTCAGCCAGGTTGGGGAACATGGCATAAATTTCGTCCACGCTCATCCCTCGGTCTGTCTTGGAAACAAAAGGGGGCAGCATCAAGTTTTCTTGTGCTGACAATGAGGAAAAAATACCTCGCTCCTCTGGGCAGTAGCCCACACCGAGGTGTGCAATTTTGTGTGTGGGCAAATGAATCGACTCGACTCCATTGATCTTGATCGAGCCAGTGCGGTTTCCAGTCAAACCCATGATGGCACGTAGGGTACTGGTTCGCCCTGCGCCATTGCGACCAAGCAAGGTCACCACCTCGCCCTGCTTCACTGTCAATTCCATGTTGTGAAGAATATGCGATTCGCCGTACCAGGCGTTCAGGCCATGAATCTCAAGCACTGGCGTACCCATATTAGTGCGCTCCTTCCAGCACTGTGGTGCTGCTGCCCATGTAGGCCTCTTTCACTTGCGCGTTGTTAGACACTTCATCGTAGCTGCCCTCAGCCAGCACCGCCCCTTGCTGCAGCACCGAGATTTTGTCGCAAATGGTGGCCACCACATTCATGTTGTGCTCCACCATCAGAATGGTGCGGCCCTTGGAGACTTTTTTGATCAGCTGCGTAACACGCTCGACATCCTCATGGCCCATGCCCTGCGTGGGCTCGTCCAGCAGCATCAACTCGGGCTCCATGCCGAGGGTGGTGGCAATTTCAAGAGCGCGTTTTCGGCCATAAGGCAAATCCACCGTCATGGCATCTGCAAATTCTGCCAGGTCAACTTCGGCCAGCAGGGCCATCGCACGGTCGTTCAACACATTGAGTTTTTTCTCGCTGGCCCAGAAATGAAATGAGTTGTGCATGCTGCGTTGAAGACCGACGCGCACATTTTCAAGCACGGTCAGGTGGGGAAATACCGCAGAAATCTGAAACGATCGAATGATGCCCTTGCGCGCAATTTGCGCGGGCTTGGCCGACGTGATGTCTTTGCCGTTAAACAATATCTTGCCCGATGTAGGCGTTAAAAACTTGGTGAGCAAATTGAAGCAGGTGGTCTTTCCCGCTCCGTTGGGACCGATTAACGCATGAATATGCCCACGCTGAACCTTTAAATTAACGTCATTTACCGCTGTGAAACCTTTGAATTCCTTGGTCAGGTTTCGTGTCTCCAAAACCACATCCACCATGGCGTCTCCATGTTGCTTTTTTATTTGTGGATTGATAGTGGCATGGCCGGGGGCCTTGTTTGTATTAGGGCAAACCTCAGTAACACTTTTGCACAATTAAAAAGCCCGCCATTGGGCGGGCTTGATATGGGGTTCTAATCCACCGGTGGACTCGGCCTGGGGTCAGAGTTTATTCCCACTCAATGGTTGCAGGCGGCTTGCCCGACACGTCGTACACCACCCGGTTTACCCCCCGCACCTCGTTGATGATGCGGTTAGACACCCGGCCCAGCAAGCTGTAAGGCAGATGCGCCCAATGCGCGGTCATGAAATCTTGGGTTTGCACCGCACGAATGGCCACCACGTATTCGTAGGTGCGGCCATCGCCCATCACACCCACCGACTTTACGGGCAAAAACACGGCAAAGGCTTGGCTGGTGAGGTCGTACCAACTTTTGCCCACCTCCTCGGCTTTGCACAAACCTGCTGCTGCGTCTTGGGCAGTGGCTTGTGTGTTGCGGAGTTCTTCGATAAACACCGCATCGGCCAATTGAAGAATTTCCGCATATTCGGCTTTGACCTCGCCCAAAATGCGCACCCCCAAACCAGGGCCTGGGAACGGATGGCGATAAACCATTTCGGGGTCCAACCCAAGCTCCACACCCAGTTTACGCACTTCGTCTTTGAACAGGTCGCGCAACGGCTCCAGCAGCTTTAAATTCAAAGTGTCTGGTAGCCCACCAACGTTGTGATGGCTTTTGATATTGGTTGCTTTGCCGGTTTTTGCGCCCGCAGACTCGATCACATCCGGGTAAATGGTGCCTTGCGCCAGCCATTTGGCATTTTGACGTTGGCCGGCTTCACGCTGAAACACATCTACAAAAGCCTTCCCAATGATTTTACGTTTTGCCTCGGGGTCGGTGACGCCTTTGAGCTGCCCCATGAACTCCTCGGTGGCATTCACATGCACCACGCGCACACCGAGGTGCTTTGCGAAGGTTTGCATCACTTGCTCGCCTTCTTTGTGACGCAGCAAGCCGTGATCCACAAACACGCAGGTCAGTTGATCGCCAATGGCCTTGTGAATTAGCGCAGCCGCAACGGAGGAATCAACCCCGCCCGACAAGCCCAAAATAACCTCATCCGCACCCACCTGCTCGCGAATTTTGGCAACGGCTTCTTCCACAAAGCTTGGCATGGACCAATCGCCCTTGCATCCGCAAATATCGCGTACAAAACGGGCCAATATGGCTTTTCCTTGCTGCGTATGCGTTACTTCGGGGTGGAACTGCACCGCATAAAAACGGCGATCCTCGTCTGCCATGCCTGCAATTGGGCAGGAAGGTGTGGAGGCCATTAACTTGAAGCCCGGCGGCAGTTGAGTCACTTTGTCGCCGTGGCTCATCCAAACATTGAGAAGGCCATGCCCCTGCGCATTGGTTTCGTCTTGCAGGCCATCTAGCAGCTTGGTGTGGCCATGGGCGCGAATTTGAGCGTGCCCAAACTCCCGAACCGTACCCGCCTCTACTTTGCCGCCCAATTGCTGCGCCATGGTTTGCATGCCATAGCAAATGCCAAGCACAGGAATGCCCAGTTCAAACACCAAGGCGGGTGCTTTGTCGGTGCTTTCTTCGTAGGCCGACTGGTGGCTGCCCGACAAAATAATGCCACTGGCACCGTAGTCTTTAATTCGCTGTGGCTCCACATCGCAGGGCAAAATTTCGCAAAACACACCACTCTCACGAACACGGCGCGCGATCAGTTGGGTCACTTGTGATCCAAAATCAAGGACCAGAATTTTTTGATGAGTCATGACAAAAAGAAGATGATTTGAAAGGCTGATCCAAACAGGCTCGCTTATTTCAGAGCGTCGAGGGCCGCAGCAGAACTTGCAGGCAAAGCGTCTTTATCAAAAGCAACACAAGCCACATCCACATCCACGAAAGTTTGTGCGCCGTGGCTGTGCAAAGCGTAGGTTTGGAAATTTTTTTTCAGTTGTTCAGCAACCCGGTCGAGAGCTGACTTTTCAACATGCGGCAGTACAGCCACAAAAGCTTGTGGCCCCCAAGAACCAAGGCTGGCGGATTCTGGCAATGTGTCGCGGATCAAGCCCGCCGTGAACTTGCTGAAGTCCACCATTCTTTCTTGGCCAAAACGAGCCAACACGGCATCGTAAGATTGCAAAGTCACTTTCAACAAAGCCAAGGGTTCGCCTTGCCCTTTTGCAAATTCAAGTTCTTTGTCGACCAGCGCTTCAAAACCGCGGCGATTCCAGGAACCCACTACAGGGTCGATCAGCAGCACACGCTGGCTTTCACTGAGCCCGCCAATAAACCGGGACACCACCGATTCTTCATGGTTTTTGGCGATTTCGATTTCAACAAGTCGAGCGAAATCTTGCAGGTCTTGACGATCTTCCTGAGAAAATGCCCTGGGAGCACCGTCCATAATGCACAAAGTGCCCAGCACCACACCAAAAGGATCTTTTAATGGCTGACCAGCGTAAAAGCGCAGCCTGGGGGCATCCAGCACCAAAGGGTTGTCCATGAATCGCGGGTCAAGCAACGCGTTTTCGACCACCATGGTCTCGTTGTGCAAAATGGCATGGCCGCAGAAAGACAATTCGCGGTCTGTAGAGCAGGCGTTTAGCCCCTGAACCGATTTGAACCACTGGATTTCTTTGTAAACCAGCGACACCAGGCAGGCCGACACGTCGAAATGGCGCATCGCCAGCCGGGTAATGCGATCGAAGCGCGGCTCCGAGGGCGAGTAGATCAAGCCCAGGTCTTGCAGAACCTGGGTTCTTTCGGCCTCATTGTGCGGCTTTGCCGGTGCGATCATTTATGCCACCTTGGGATTGCCTTCAATCCACGTGATAGTTGGGTGCTTCTTTGGTGATTTGAACATCGTGTACATGCGACTCACGGATGCCCGCAGAAGAAATTTCAACAAACTCGGCCTTGGTGTGCATTTCGTCAATTGAGCGACAGCCCACATAACCCATCGAAGAACGAACACCACCCACCAACTGGAAAATGATGGCCAACACAGAGCCTTTGTATGGCACTCGGCCCTCGATGCCCTCGGGCACGAGCTTGTCTGCATTGTTGGCTGGGTCTTGAAAATAGCGGTCTGCAGAGCCTTGGGTCATGGCGCCCAAAGAGCCCATGCCACGGTATGCCTTGTAACTTCTGCCTTGGAACAAAATGACCTCGCCAGGCGCCTCCTCGGTGCCGGCAAACATGCCGCCCATCATGACGCTGCTGGCCCCAGCTGCCAATGCCTTGGAAATGTCGCCAGAGTAACGAATACCACCATCGGCGATCAGAGGCACACCAGTGCCCTGCAAAGCCTTGGCCACATTGGCAATGGCCGTAATTTGCGGCACGCCAACACCTGCCACAATTCGAGTGGTGCAAATGGATCCGGGCCCAATGCCCACTTTGACGCCATCGGCGCCTGCTTCTACCAAGGCACGGGCAGCTTCGCCAGTTGCGATGTTTCCACCGATGACTTCCACCTTGGGGAAGTTTTGCTTAACCCAGCGCACACGGTCCAAAACGCCTTTGCTGTGCCCATGGGCGGTGTCCACAACAATTACGTCAACCCCTGCGGCAACGAGCTTTTCAACACGATCTTCGGTGCCAGCCCCCACGCCCACGGCGGCGCCCACGCGGAGTTTGCCATGCTCGTCTTTGCACGCGTAAGGATGTTCGGTGGCTTTTTGAATGTCTTTAACAGTGATTAGCCCCAGCAACTCATGGTTGCTGCCCATTACCAGCACCCGTTCCAGGCGATGCTTGTGCATCAACTGCTTGGCTTCTTCCAGACTGTCATCTTCAGACACTGTGACCAAGCGGTCACGGGGGGTCATGATGTTTGCAACAGGCTGATCCAGATTGGTTTCAAAGCGAAGGTCGCGGTTGGTCACAATACCGACCACCTTGCCGTTTTTGACCACGGGGAACCCACTGATTTTGTGCTGCTGGGTGATGGCGATCACCTGGCGCACGGTAAATTCGGGTTCGATGGTGATCGGGTCGCGAAGCACGCCAGATTCATGGCGTTTCACCTTTGACACCTCTGCAGCTTGCTGGGCAGCGGTCAGGTTTTTGTGAACGATGCCAATGCCGCCCTCCTGGGCCATAGCAATGGCCAACCGCGCCTCAGTCACAGTGTCCATGGCTGCAGACACCAGAGGAATATTCAGGCGGATATTGCGGGTCAGCTGGGTGGACAGTGTGGTGTCTTTGGGAAGAACGTCTGAGAACGCAGGAACCAGCAATACATCATCGAACGTTAACGCTTTCTGCGTGACACGCATGCAAATTCTCCTTGCGCAAAAGCGAATTATATAAGATTGCTGGCTGTATTGATTTGTATCACAAACAGAATTGGGCGGGAATCACCGTTTTTGTTGCCCGCCAATTCAAGCTAGGTGCGAGCCTTGCCGCTGCGCCGGGCTGTTTTTCCCTGCTGCGAGCCGGCTTTGTGGGCAGCTCGTCGACGGCGGCTTTCTTTGGGGTCAAAGCGCAAGGCGTCGAGCAACTCAATGCGATCACCGGGGTGCAGTGTGGTATCAGCGGCGGCTGTGTGACCAAACACGGCCACGGATCGCTTGTCAAATAAACACTGAATGTCTTCCGGGCTGTAACCCAGCCTATTCAAGGCCTGCCCCACTGTGCAGCCTGTTTGCACGTCGAGCGGCTGAGGCATCCGATTCAAAATACCTCCGTCTTCGGGCAGCATGCGGATGAGGTAAATAATCAATTCAAACCCGCACTGGAGGCGTGCATGGCTTCTGCACGCCGAATAAAACTGTCAACCACCGTGTTGGCAACGCTCTGAAACACAGGCCCCACCAACTGCTCAAGCACTTTGCTGGAAAATTCGTAATCGAGTACAAAACTCACTTTGCAAGCATCGGGGGTAAGCGCCTGAAAAGCCCAATGCCCTTGCAGGTGATCGAAGGGCCCTTCCACCAAGGTCATGTGAATGGCCTGCGCAGGTATGATTTGGTTGAGCGTACAAAACGACTGTCTAAAACCCTTAAACACGATTTCAACAGTGGCTTTGTCAATGTCTGGTCCATGGGACTCCACACTGCCCGCACCGCACCACGGTAAAAATTTTGGGTAATCGGCCACGTTGCGCACCAAATCAAACATTTGTTGCGCTGAAAAATGAACCAAAACTGACTTTTCGATGGTCGCCATGCTGCCGTTGATGCCCTTGCGCTGCGCCGCAATCAATGTGGCCAGCTTTCCTTCCCCCGCTTTGAAACAAGCCATGGAAGCGATTAAACTCTCCATTTTAACGGTTTTTCTGCCCCTCTTCTTTAATGGCGGCGCCAAACCCATAGCACCAAAGCACCATCGCAGGCACATGAGCATTATTCAAAACAAAAAAGCAACTTTTGATTACTTCATTGAAGAAACCTTTGAGGCAGGCCTCGTGCTGGAAGGTTGGGAGGTGAAGGCCATTCGCGACGGTCGTGTGCAAATCAAAGAAAGCCACATCATTGTCAAGAATGGAGAAATTTGGCTACTGAATGCCCACATTGCACCACTGAACAGTGCCTCCACCCACGTGCGTCCAATCAACACGCGCACCCGAAAATTGTTGCTAAAGCGCGCCCAAATTAACCGCCTGATTGGCAAGGTGGAGCAAAAGGGGTACGCCTTGGTGCCCTTGAACATGCATTACAAAAACGGCCGCATCAAACTCGACATGGCCTTGGCCAAAGGCAAAAAGCTGCACGACAAGCGTGACTCTCTGAAAGACAAAGACTGGAAGCGCGAGCAAGAAAGGCTGATGAAAGTGCACCGCACCTAAAAGGTCTTACTTGCCCTGCTTAACCACCTGCATCGCTGTGGCAACCATGGCACCCATGTTCGAAAGGTCTGCCGGCAAAATCAGGGTGTTGCCTTGTTTGGCCACCCCAGCAAAGGCCTCAATGTATTGCTCTGCCACTTTCAGGTTAACAGCCTCCAAACCGCCGGGCTCCTGTACAGCACCAGCCACCTTGCGCACCGCCTCAGCGGTGGCTTCCGCAATCTCTTTAATGGCTCCTGCCTCACCCTGGGCTCGGTTAATGGCGGCAATTCGGTCACCCTCAGATCGTGCAATGGCAGACTCTCGCTCACCGTTGGCGATGTTGATCTGTTCTTGCTTGCGGCCCTCAGAGGCTGCAATTAGGGCACGCTTCTCGCGCTCGGCGGTGATTTGCGCCTGCATCGCCTGAAGAATTTCGCGGGGTGGCGTGAGGTCTTTGATCTCATAGCGCAGCACCTTGACGCCCCAGTTCAGCGCGGCCTCATCCAGCGCATTCACAATGGTGGCGTTAATCAAATCGCGCTCTTCAAAGGTTTTGTCGAGTTCCATTTTGCCAATCACTGAGCGCAGTGTGGTCTGAGCCAGTTGGGTCACTGCGCTGATGTAGTCACTCGAACCGTAGCTCGCCTTCATGGCGTCTGTGACCTGAAAATACAAAATGCCATCGACCTGCAGCTGTGTGTTGTCGCGCGTAATGCAGACCTGGCTTGGCACGTCCAGCGGGATTTCTTTGAGGGAATGTTTGTAGGCCACTCGCTCAATGAAGGGCACCAAAAAGTTAAGACCAGCCGAAAGTGTTCGATCGTAACGCCCCAATCGCTCGACCACCCAAGCGCTTTGCTGAGGAACAATCCGCAAGGCCTGGCTGACAAAAACAATGGCCAGCACCAATATGACAATAGACACTTCCATGAATCATTCTCCGATGCGCCAAACATTGGCTATTGCAAATGCGCTTGCCTAAAGCACGCCTGCTTTGGATTCTAAAAACACAGGCTGGTTCAACTTCGTTTTAATCGAAGGGTGTTGCCTTGCACGGCAACAATCTCGTGAAGCCCGGGCGTGGGCGCTGAATCAACGCTTTCAGCGGCCCAATTGGCACCCCTGTACAGCACTTGGGTTCTTCCGTTGGAATCCCATTGTTTGATCTCAACGGAGTTGCCAATGTCCAGTACATCGTGTTTTGCATGAGCCGCAGAAGACCTGCCTTTGCGGGATTTTTGCAGGGCCAGGCTGCCCAACACTGCAAACAGGGCTGCGGCCCCAATTTGAAGTTCGAGGCCAAAGCCAAGGTGGGCCAACAAAGCACCCACCCCCGCGCCCAGGGAGACCATGAGCAAATAAAATGTGCCCGTGGTGATCTCGGCGATCAAAAGAACGCCCGCCAACACCAGCCACAGCGACATCGTGCTCATTGTTTCTTGGCCGCCCGGTCTGCCAGCTTCTGCCAGGTATCAACCACGGTGTCTGGGTTCAGGGAGATGGACTCAATGCCCTCCCCGGCCAGCCACAGCGCAAAATCCGGGTGGTCGGAAGGCCCCTGTCCGCAAATGCCCACGTACTTGCCCTTGGCCTTGCACGCTTCAATCGCCTTGCTCAACAACGCCCGCACTGCTGGGTCACGCTCGTCGAAATCAGCGGCCAAGAGTTCCAGCCCAGAGTCACGGTCTAGGCCCAGGGTAAGTTGGGTGAGGTCATTGGAGCCCACCGAGAAACCGTCAAAATACTCAAGGAACTGGTCGGCCAGCACGGCATTCGAGGGCACCTCGCACATCATGATGAGCTTTAAGCCGTTTTCGCCGCGCTTCAGGCCGTTGCGGGCCAACAGATCGACCACCCGGGCGGCTTGGTTCAAGGTGCGCACAAATGGAATCATGATTTGCACATTGTCCAGGCCCATTTGCTCACGCACGCGCTTTAGCGCCAGGCATTCCATTTCGAAGCACTCGGCGAATTCCTCCGAAATGTATCGCGCCGCTCCCCGGAAGCCGAGCATGGGGTTCTCTTCTTCGGGTTCGTAACGGCTGCCACCGATGAGCTTGCGGTACTCATTGGATTTGAAATCAGACATTCGCACGATGACCGGCTTTGGATAAAACGCCGCTGCGATGGTGGCAACGCCCTCGGCCAATTTGTCTACAAAGAAGGCCACCGGGCTGGCATGCCCGCGCGCCACACTTTCAACGGCCTTTTTCAGGTCGGGATCCACATTGGGATAGTCCAGAATGGCCTTCGGGTGAATGCCAATTGCATTGTTGATGATGAATTCCAAACGGGCCAGGCCCACACCTTTGTTGGGTAACTGACAAAACTCAAAAGCCAATTGCGGGTTACCCACGTTCATCATGATTTTTACCGGGATTTCGGGCAGCGTGCCACGCTTGACCTCGGTCACCTCGGTTTCCAGCAAGCCCTCATAAATGTAGCCAGTGTCGCCTTCAGAGCAGCTCACAGTCACCAACATGCCTTCAGAAAGCTTGTCGGTGGCGTCGCCACACCCCACCACGGCTGGAATGCCCAGTTCGCGCGCAATAATGGCGGCGTGGCAAGTGCGGCCACCCCGGTTGGTCACAATGGCGGCGGCGCGTTTCATCACCGGCTCCCAGTTGGGGTCGGTCATGTCCGTCACCAAAATATCTCCGTTTTGAACGCGGTCCATTTCCGAGGCATCGTTAATGACCCGCACCGAGCCCGCTCCAATTTTTTGACCGATGGCGCGCCCCGAGCTCAAAATTGCAGAGTTGCCCTTGAGTTTGTAACGCAGTTGTACATCGCTGCCTTTCTGACTGTTAACGGTCTCAGGACGTGCCTGAAGAATGTACAGCTTGCCATCGTTGCCGTCTTTGCCCCACTCAATGTCCATGGGGCGCCCGTAGTGCTTCTCGATGATCATGGCGTATTTGGCCAACTGAATCACGTCGTCGTCGGTTAAGGAGTAGCGGTTGCGCAACTCGGCAGGAACATCCACAGTGCGAACGCTTTTGCCGCTTTCCTTGTGCAGGTCAAACTCCATCTTGATGAGCTTGGAGCCAATTTGCCTGCGGATAATAGGGTACTTACCTTCTTCCAACTTGGGCTTGAACACGTAAAACTCGTCGGGGTTCACAGCACCCTGCACCACGGTTTCTCCAAGGCCATAACTGGACGTGATGAATACCACTTGATCAAAGCCGCTTTCAGTGTCCAAAGTGAACATCACACCGGCTGCTCCCACGTCGGAGCGCACCATGCGCTGAATGCCCGCGCTTAGAGCCACATCGGCATGCGCAAAGCCTTTGTGCACGCGGTAAGAAATGGCCCGGTCGTTGTATAGAGAGGCAAACACTTCCTTGATTTTTTCAAGAACATCCTCGATCCCGTTCACATTCAGGAAGGTCTCTTGCTGACCAGCGAAGGAGGCATCTGGAAGGTCTTCTGCGGTGGCCGATGAACGCACCGCCACGGAAATTTCACCGCCGCTCTGCGCCATCATGGCCGCGTAGTACTCGCGAATTTCTTTTTCCAGGTCTGCGGGCAACGGGGCGTCCATAACCCACTGGCGAATTTCTGCACCGGCTTGGGTTAGCGCCCGCACGTCGTCTACATTGAGCGCATCCAGCTTGGCATTGATGCGTTCGACCAGGTTGCTGGCCTTTAAAAACTCACGAAACGCATGGGCCGTGGTGGCAAAGCCACCGGGCACGCGCACGCCTGTTTCCGCCAGTTGGGAGATCATTTCCCCCAGAGACGAGTTTTTACCGCCAACAATCTCGACATCGTCCATGCGAAGCTTTTCGAATGGGATGACAAGCGCTGTTTCGCTAACTCCTTGGGTAGTTGCCATGGTTCACCTTGTAGATCAAAAGAAATAGCGAATGCCATGCGTGGGCAGCACATCCATTGACTATTCCCCCTGTTTTTTTTCTATGATTGTAACTGTAACCCGCCTTTTTGCCATTGGCGCACTGGAGAATCACTCATGTCAGAAAATGTCCGCCGGGAACGCACCGTGGTGTTTGTGTCCGATGGCACAGGCATCACCGCCGAAACCCTTGGGCACTCTGTGCTGTCCCAGTTTGAGGGGATTAAATTCAAGCAAATCCGAATCCCCTTCATTGACTCAGAGGTGAAGGCGATTTCGGCCCGCCAAAAAATTAACGACATTGCCGCGTACGACGGGGAAAAACCGATTGTTTTCAGCACCTTGGTAAACACCGTCATCAACGACGTGGTGAAACAGGCGAACGGGGAGTTTATGGACCTGTTTCTAACTTTCGTCGAGCCTTTAGAAAACGTGCTTGGCGTAAAAAGCACTCATCGCATTGGCCGTTCGCACACCATTTCAGACAACGAACAATATAAAAACCGCATTGAGGCCATTAATTACACTTTGGCACACGATGACGGGCAAACCAGCAAAGACTTGGCTGCAGCCGATGTGATTTTGGTGGGGGTGTCACGTTCTGGTAAAACACCAACGAGCCTTTACCTGGCCATGCAGTACGGCGTAAAAGCCGCCAATTATCCTTTGATTCCCGAGGATTTTGAGCGTGGAGAACTGCCCGAAGCGCTTCCTCCTTTTAAAAACAAAATCTTTGGCTTGTCAATTTCGCCAGAGCGTTTGAGCGAAATTCGCAATGAGCGTCGACCCGGCAGCAAATACGCTTCTTTGGAAAACTGTCGGCAGGAGGTAAAGGCGGCCGAGTTCATGATGCGCCGCGAGGGCATTAGCTGGCTAAGTTCGACCAGCAAATCGATTGAAGAGATTTCAACCACCATACTGCAGCAGTTGAACCTGGGTTCGCCAATTTATTAGTTGCCGCGATAACGCCCCATGGAAATGGTGACCAAATACCCACGCAAGCAAGAATCTGCTCGCGCCACCATGCTGTATCTGCATAAGGGGGATAGCCCTCGGCATCCGCAAGAACCCACCCGCCTCGGCGCCACTGCTCCTGAAGATCGAGCACCACCTTTAACGCCTCGTCCAGCGGAAGGGGTTCGGTTTGTGGGGACATTCTTGCGGATCGAATTTTTGCATTTTCATCGAAAGACACAGTGAAAAATTTGGCTGGTGGTGTCACAAACCCATACCTTCTGTCGGCGAAACGCAGGTAGGCCAGCTCTTTGGGCATGCGGTACCAAATTTCGTTCGGGATATCATCTGCGATCTTCGCGCTGGAGCGAGCCTGCATGTCTTTCCAAGGCTCGCCGATGATGAGCGCAATCTCTTTGGCTGGGGTGAGCAGATCGGTGGCCCTCGCGATGCCCAGGGCCAATACCAAAGCGCACAGCAGGGTTGCGGTGAGGTGCGACTTCATCCATCGAAATGCTTTTAAATGGCCTATCATCGCACCGGGTGCCCTTCTGCAATTTGCAAAATCTCTTTCTCAATGGCTCCCCGCTCGGGGCTTCGCAAGAGTTGATGAAACTGCCTGGCTGCACGCATCACAAAGGCCATGCGTTCATCCAGGTTGGCCAAGTCAGCAAAAGCATTCTTGCTGAATTCAATGCTGCGCCCATCATGAATGGGACCACACTGATTGGCTAGGGTGAGTTGTACCGGCTGCTCAAGCCCAGTAGAAATGCCAGTGACGTGGGCCAGTGCACTGGCGCCTTGGTTGCCCTGCAATAGGCTGCGCATTCGCCAATCGTCATAAATTACAGGCTGCAAGATATTCTGCTGCTCGTGACGAGCCAGTAAACCAACACCGTCAAAAATATCCCCTCGCTCAATCGCCTCAAAGGCAGGAATAATTTCTGGATGGTCAATTCCAAACGTCACCTTATCCTGCACAGGCCACACCACCGGGTGCTCTGGGTTTGCATAAATCCTTTGCCTGGCTTTAATACATTTTTTTAGCTCATCCAGCCCCCGTTTGGCATAAAACATGTGAAGAGGGTAAATATCAAGGAACAAGGCGCTGTTGCCCAAGGCCAAGGCCTCATGAACAAACTGAATGGATTGCTCTGTGGCCTCAAGGGCTGCCTGGGCGGCATCCACAGCGACTCGGCCGCTTGGCGGTAGCGGTCGGCGTGAAATATCGCCCAGCTTGCGCTGCCGCTCATTGATGGTCTGTATGCCTTGGGCCGCGTGCAACATGCCGCACCCCACTTGTTTGGAGGCAAACGCCGCCAAGCCCGCCCACTCAAAGCGTTTGTCATAGCGCCACAACGCCGCATAAGCTGAATTAATTTTGCGATTGCGGGCAACCGGGTCGACCATCCATTGCTCCCCCGGGGCAATAAGCGCTTGAGCCTCTTTTTGATACACCCGCCAAAGGCAGCTGCAGGTTAATACTTCAACCTCAGCAATGAGCTTGGGTTCGCCATGGCGCTCCGTAAGGTAGCTGTGGCATTCCCCAAGCGGCTGCCGGCTCGTGTGCAGGGGTAAAAAATCCACCCCGTGGGTGTAAAAGCAGCGGCTCATGGATTATTGAGCACCATCAATTTTGCCTGGACGGTCGCATTTACCTTTAAGGGTTTGGTTAGCCCCTGAGCATTGGAAAATCCCGAAACCTTGCCCCCATCTGACAACTCGATGACATAGACCACACCCTTTTGAAGCTCTTTGCTGTGCGGGTCGCGAATTTGAAATTGAACCACCCGGTCTTCGGTTTGTTTGCGCAGCGGGTTGAATGGGATATGGGGGTTGGCTTGCTCTGACGGCCCCGTAGAGGGGGCGCTGTGTGACATGCGGGTTTGGGAGGCAATGAGGGTTGCACCACAGGCTGTTTTCATGCCCTCATAAGCAAGAGGCACCTGATTGACCGTGTGGATGGGATTGCCCTGAACAATTGGGTAAATGCCCTTGCATTTTGGGCAGGCCACCTGATGCCCCATGCCAGCCACGGGCACCCCATCGACCGTGTAATTTGCAAAACCCTCAAGCACCGTGCCACCGAGACTTGTGGTGTCTCCCTTGCGAATCATCAAAGGCCTGTTGGGTTCCGATTGGCAAAATAATCGAAAACGCTATCACGCACCAGCGGTCAGCAAAAACGAGTGACCATGTTGGGTTACCCCAATGGTGTACGCGGGTTAAAACAAGCTTTGTTGAACCGAGCTTTCAGTTTCTGCGTCAATGGCTGTGCTTTTTGCTTTTGCTTTGCCTCGGGCCTTTACGCCATTTCGATTGGGGTTACGTGAGCCATGCTTGTTGTAAACACGGCGTGCCTCCTCTGCGAAGCCTTCGCGGTGGCGAAATTCCGTGATGTTCGCGCGGGCTTGGGATATGGCTGTATGAGGATCAACAATAGGATGAGGGTAATCACGCCCAATTACCACATCGAACTCTTGCTGCAGCAAGGTGGGTGTGGCCCACGGCTGAGCAATCCATTCTGTGGGCAGGTTTTTTAATTCGGGTACCCACTGGCGAATAAAGTGCCCCTCAGGATCGTGATCAAGGGCTTGCTTGACCGGATTGTAAATGCGCAGGGTGTTGATGCCAGTCACGCCCGACTGCATTTGAAATTGCGGGTAATGAATGCCAGGCTCGTAATCTAAAAATTCCCTGGCCAACAAAGGCGCAGTGTGGCGCCAATCTAGCCACAATTGATAGCTTGCAAAGGCCACGAGCATGGCTCGCATCCGAAAATTAACCCAGCCAGTGGCTTTTAACATGCGCATGCATGCGTCCACCATGGGGAACCCCGTTTGGCCCGCGTGCCAAGCGTGTAAACGCGCCCTTTCGGTGGCATTCAAGGGGCCCGCGTTTCGCATGGTGTCTAAACCTCGATGGGCTGCGCGATGTTCCAGCTCGGGTTCACTTTCCAGCTTTTGAATAAAGTGGCAGTGCCAATGCAGGCGAGACTCAAATGATTTCAAAGACTGACGCCATGATTTTTGATCTGCCGCATCGAGTTGCAAATGATCAAGATTTGCGCGGGCCCGCGCCAGCGCATTCAAGACCTCTCGAACCGACAACACACCGTAAGCCAGGTAAGGGGATAGACGGGAACAAGCCGACGGCGCCGACAATGGGCTGGACATTTCGAAACGGTAATGTTTGCCGCGCGCGGTGAAGAACTCGTGCATGAATGCCATGGCCTGCTTGCGGCCACCTTTTTGCCTGCGAGCTTTATCCCGCGGGTCGGCCAGGCCAAAGGCCTCGGCGTTGGCCCAGGCGGGCCAGGAAGCAGCCGTGGCTTGAGACCCCAGCCCATTGAGCGTAACGCACGGCAGCCCGTGTTGGGTCAGCCAATCTTGCGCATGGTGTTGAACCTCATGTTGTGCAAGCAGGGGCAAACCGCGCCAGTTGGGGCATTGCAAGGCAGGTTTGCTCATGGTGGACAACCACAGCTTGCCCCATTCGTTGCGGTTACAAAGCCGTCGCACCACGCCATTGTTGGGAAACTCATGCCACCGCACATGGGGATGTTGCTCGACCCAACGCTTTACGGTTTTATCGCGATCAAAACTGGCCCAGTTGCCTGTTTCTTCGTGGCTATACAAAGACAAGCCGCCAGAGCAATGATGCGCCAGTCCGATGAAGGCCTCTAGCGCGGCGCCTTTGACAAGTAAAAAAGGCACAGTGTCTGGAACACTCTGGGCCAATTGCAGCAGGCATTCCTTGGCAAATTCAAAATGTTGGGCTGCGGTGTCTGGCTGTGCCAGTAGCTTGGGCTCTAGCGCATACAACAAGGCCACAGCCCCACCCTGCTGCTTGGCGTTTTCGATGGCGTGCACCAACGGCGCGTGGTCGCTCACGCGCAGGTCTTTTTTAAACCAAACCAAATGCAAAGCAAGCATGCCAAAAAACAAAATACTGTGTATTAACCCAGTGTATATTACTTTGCTTGCTTTGTAGAGCCCTGAAGGCACTGCCTGCGTTGCTCAAAAAGGCAGACAGCGCTGCTGCTGGCCACGTTGAGGCTTTCAACCGCATTGCTTTGAGGGATGCGCACGTGCACAGTGGCGCGCTGCAACCAGGCTTGGCTCACGCCCTGCCCTTCGCTACCAAACACCCACACCCCGGGGGTCGTCAAATCCAGTTGGTAAAGGGATTCGCTTCTGTCACTCAGGCAGGTGGAGCGTATTGGGGGCGGTGTGTGAGCACTTTGCAGTGCATCCAGCACAGTGCTTTCTTTGCAAAATCGCAATGCAAATTGGGCCCCCATGCCCGCACGCAAGGTTTTATCGCCCCACACCCAAGCCGACTGTGCGCTGTAGGCCACCTGTTGTATGCCAGCGGCAGCGGCATTGCGCAGCACAACGCCCACATTGCCGGGGTCTTGTATGCCATCCAGAACCAAAAGGTTATTTTCTAGATTTGGGGCACAAAGATCCTCTGGGGGGGCAAACACCACCAAAGGTCCGGTGGGTGAGCTTAGGCTGCTCATTTTTTTGTAAACCGCTGGGGGGACCACCACAAAGCGCGTGTTTACGGCACATTCAAGGGGGTGAAGTGCAAGCCACTCTGCATGGTTTAGTAATGGCTCCGGTATCCACACCTCCCTTAAATGCCGCGGCAAGTGCTTAAACAATTCAGTACACAAATGCAGGCCTTCGGCGCACGCCAGGCCTTGTGCTCTGAGCGCATTGGTGTTGCCAACCATTTTGGCCAGCTGCTTCACGCGCTCGTTGGCGGGGGAGTCGATGCGGCTGTAGGTGGCTTGGTGAAGCTTCATTCAAACAAGCCTTGTTGAGCAGAGCCCAGCACCTCGCGCACTGGCGCAAAGGAGCGTCGATGCAATTCGCTTGCGCCATGCTGCCGCAACAAGTCCATGTGCCGGGCCGTGGGATAGCCCATGTGAAGATGCAACTCGTATTGCGGATAAACCTTGGCCTGCGCCTGGCACCATTGATCTCGCCATACTTTGGCCAAAATAGAACCCGCCGACACAGCTGGCACTTTGCTGTCGCCCTTTACAACCGCCACGCTGCGGTAAGCCCAGTTCGGCAACTTGTTGCCATCCACCACCAC
>NZ_CAXQZX010000118.1:0-18094 GCF_964228395.1 Limnobacter sp. | reverse complement strand
GGCCGATTCACCATCATGATGCCGCACCCTGAGCGCGTGTTCCGCACGGTTCAAATGAGCTGGGCGCCGCAGGGTGAAGGCGAGTACTCGCCATGGATGCGTTTGTTCTGGAATGCCCGCAAGGCTTTGGGTTGAGCAATGACTCACGACACCAAACAAGCTGCACTGTGGTCACCTGGCGCTGCCTGGGTACCACGGCCCACAGACCAGGCATGGCCTGCAGAGCTGTTTGATGTTCACTGTACGGCCTGCCCGCGTTTGCACGCTTTTCATGAGCAGAACCGTGCGAAATTTCCGGATCACTTCAACGGCCCGGTGCCTCCGTTTGGGCCTGCCAGCGCTCAGCTGCTGATTGTGGGTCTTGCCCCCGGCTTGCATGGTGCCAACCGCAGTGGCCGGCCTTTTACTGGTGATTTTTGTGGCGAGTTGTTGTATAGCTCCCTGAACAAATTTGGTTTTGCAAACAAGGCGCAGTCGCTTGCGGTGGGCGACGGCCTGCAATTGCTGAATGCCCGGGTGAGCAACGCAGTAAAATGTGTGCCGCCTGAGAACAAACCCACACCGGCAGAAATAAAAACCTGCAACACTTTTATTGCAAGCGAACTGCGCCGGCATCCACCCAAGGCCATTTTGGCCCTGGGCTTGGTGGCGCATCAAGCCGTGCTCAAAGCCACAGGCCACAAGCAAAGTGCGTTTAAGTTTGCCCATGGTGCACAGCACGAGCTGGGCACTCTGCGCTTGTTTGACAGCTACCATGTGAGCCGCTACAACACCCAAACTGGTCGCTTGACCACACCCATGTTCGAGGCGGTGTTGCAAACCATTGCCGATTATTTGCCTGCTTAAGTTGCGTTTGGCATGGACGATTCCCTCAACAGCAGCTCCGCCGAAACGCCAACCGTGCAGCAAGATACCTTTGACCTTGCAGCGTTTTTGAAAGACCTCACCACACGCCCCGGTGTGTACCGCATGATCGACGCCCAAGGTGTTGTGATGTACGTGGGCAAGGCGAAAAATTTAAAGAAGCGGGTGTCGTCGTATTTTCAGAAAACCCATGCAAGCCCGCGTACGGCTCACATGGTGGAACGCATCGTCAGGGTGGATGTAACGCCCACCCGCACCGAGGCGGAGGCTTTGCTGCTTGAGAACAATCTCATCAAAAGCCTGAACCCGCGTTACAACATTTTGTTTCGCGACGACAAAAGTTATCCCTACTTAAGGATCACCAACCACAAGTACCCCCGCGTGGCTTACTACCGGGGTGCGGTGGACAAGCGCTCGCAGTTTTTTGGCCCGTTTCCAAACGCATGGGCTGTCAAAGAAAGCATCCAGGTGCTGCAACGCGTGTTTTTGTTACGCACTTGTGAAGACACAGTGTTTGCACATCGCTCGCGGCCTTGTTTGCAAGCGCAAATTCAGAGGTGCAGTGCGCCGTGTGTGGGCCACATTAGCCCCGAAGATTACGCCCGCGATGTGGCCGCTGCTTCCCGTTTTTTACGGGGCGACCATCGCAGTGTGCTGGCCGAGCTCGAGGAAAAAATGCTGGAAGCCAGCGCTTTGTTGGAATTTGAGAAGGCGGCTGTTTACCGCAATCAAATTTCGGCCCTTAGCCGGGTGTTGCAAAAGCAAAGCGTGGACACCACGGGTGGAGACGACGATGCCGACATTGTTGCCGTGGTGGTGAAGGGCGGGGCGGTGTGCGTGAACCTGGCCATGGTACGTGGCGGACGCCACCTGGGTGACAAGCCATTGTTTCCCAGTGTGGTGCAGGCTTCTGAAGACGTTGGCCCCGAGGTGCTTGAGGCCTTTTTGAGCCAGGCCTATGTGGATCGTCCAATACCAAGCTTGCTGATTGTCAACCAGGATCTGGATGCCCCAGAACTGATGATGGCGCTCTCGGAGCAGGCTGGAAAAAAAATCACCTTGATTCGCCAGCCGCAAAGCGAGCGGCGCAAGTGGCTCGACATGGCCGTGGACAATGCGATGATTGCCCTGGAGCGGCGACTGGCCGAGCAGGGCTCGGCTCAGTTTAGAACGCGGGCCTTGGTGGAATTGTTGGGCTTGGAGTCCAGGCTTGAAGAGGAGCTTCAGCAACAAGCCGTGGGTCTTGAAATTGGCGTGGGTGGCGCTGCATCTACGGGTGGCGCCATCAGTACAGTCGACGCCGCCGCTGTGCCAGAGGAGCTGGCTTCTATTGACGTGCTGGCTACCTTGCGCGTGGAGTGTTTTGATATTTCACACACGGCGGGGGAGGCCACGCAGGCCTCGTGTGTGGTGTTTCACAACCATGACATGCAAAGCCGCGAATATCGCCGCTACAACATTGATGGCATTACCCCGGGCGACGATTATGCGGCCATGCGGCAAGCGGTTACCCGTCGCTACCAGCGTGAGGGCAAGGCACCGATTGCCATGCCGCATGTGGTGTTAATTGACGGTGGCAAAGGGCAAATTGAAGTGGTTCGCCAGGTATTTGTGGAGTTGGGCCTGGACGTGGGCCTGATTGTGGGCGTGAAGAAGGGGGAGAACCGCAAAGTGGGTCTTGAAACCCTGGTGTTTCCAGATGGACGGCCCAGCCTTGAACTTGGCCCGGGTCACCCAGCCTTGATGTTGATTGCACAAATTCGCGATGAGGCTCACCGATTTGCCATCACCGGCATGCGAGCCAAACGTGCCAAGGCTCGGCAGGCCTCAGCCCTGGATGAAATTGAGGGCATTGGCGCCAAGCGCAAACAAAAGTTGTTAAGCCGGTTTGGTGGTTTGCGCGGCGTGAAAGCCGCCAGCATTGAGGATTTGCTGACAGTGGAAGGAATCTCCAAAACCCTCGCAGAGGAAATTTATCGACGCCTGCACTAGGGAAGTGTCGCCCAAATCGGGTGCACGCTGATATATTCTGAAACTCTGGTGCATGCACTTTACCAAACAGAATAAAAAACTATGCCATTGAACCTGCCCATGTTCCTCACCTGGATTCGGATTGTTCTGATCCCCTTGGTGGTGGGCGTTTACTTTTTGCCAGACACTGTGATGTCGATTACCACCCAGAACTGGGTGGGGGCATGGATTTTCATTGTTGCGGCGATTACCGATGCGGTGGATGGTTACCTGGCCCGCCGCTGGAATCAAACCTCGGCTTTTGGCGCCTTTCTGGACCCGGTGGCTGACAAGTTGATGGTGGGTGCCGCCCTGATTGTGTTGGTCGATTTGGGGCGAATTGGCCCGTTCATTGCGCTCATTATTATTGGCCGCGAAATCACAATTTCTGCCCTGCGTGAGTGGATGGCCAGCATTGGTGCGCGCAACAGCGTGGCTGTGAACTGGTTGGGCAAACTTAAAACCATTGCCCAAATGGTGGCCATTCCGATGTTGCTCGCCAACGAGACCTGGAATGGATTGAATTTCCACTTGCTGGGCACTTTGTGCATATGGATTGCAGCGGTGCTCACCGTGTGGTCGATGTGCTATTACCTCATGAAGGCCTGGCCTGACATTCGGGACAGAAGTTGAACTGCTCCCGCTGATTTTCATGAACAAAAGCAACCTATTGCCACAGGCCTACCCGTTGCGGCAGGCCCTGAACGATGAAGTGCATTCCCGCCCCACCGAGGCCCTTTGGCCGCAAGAGCGGGTGTTTCACATTGCCTTGTTGGTGCAAGGGGATGTGAGCGACGCTTTGGTGGAGCAGCTGCAGGCCTTGATTGAATACTGTGGCAGCAAGCCTGTACAAAATGAGGAGTTGGCAGCTCCCCAGGTGAGCCTGAATTTGTGTGGCGGCGAAGCCGCTTTGCGTTTAAGGCTTGAGCGCCACAACGAATTTGTGACCCTGACCTTTTTTGAGCGTGCCGACCACGCCATTGTGTTTGACAGGCCGGTTACTCGGCGCTTGCCCCCCAGCTGGATGGCCAGCTTGCCCGGTTTGATGCTGGTGGCCATAGAATTGTTTGTGCAAAAAACCGATAGCCCGCGCGAGCCACGCAGTGTGGCAGGTTATTTTGATGGCAACACCTTGATCGGCGGCATGATTGCCAATGGGGCAGGGCAGGCGTTTTCGGACTTGCGGATCGCAGACCGTGGCGCCACGCGTGTGTTGATTTGCAATCTAAAAATGGGTTCTCGCCAACTGGGTCGGGTGGTGCAACGGGCCATCGAGATGGAAACCTATCGCATGATGGCCTTGTTGAGTTTCCCTGTGGCGCGTGCCACGTTGCCAAAGTTGTCGTCCTATGAAGATCAACTGGTTCGCCTGGCCTCTGAAATGGCTGCCACCAGCAAATCGGAAGACTTGGCTGAGGTGACCGCCGAAGACCTTGAAATGGATCGCAATTTGTTGAGCCAGCTGACTGACTTGGCGGCCAAGGTGGAGCAATTGAGTGCGGAGAACCGGGTGCGGTTTACTGCGGCGGAAGCGTACACCGATCTGGTGAAAAAGCGCATCACCGAATTAAAAGAAATTCCCATGACCGGCATGCAAACCTTTGGCGAATTCATGGATCGCCGCTTGGGGCCTGCCATGAAGACCTGTACCTGGACAGCGCGGCGGCAGGATGAGTTGGCCTCCAGAATTTCGAGAATTACCCAGTTGTTGCGTACCCGGGTAGAAATTGAGCGTGAGAGCCAAAACCAGCGACTACTCACCAGCATGGATCGCCGGGCCAAAGTGCAGTTGCGTTTGCAGGAAACCGTGGAAGGCTTGTCGATTGTCGCCATTTCGTACTACGGATCCAGCCTGGTGGGGTATTTGGCCAAGGGGCTGAAGTTCGCCGGGGTGCCGGTGTCGCCCGACCTGGCCATCGCCGTGGCCATTCCCACCATTGCAGTGTTGGCCTATGTGTCCATGCGTGCCATGAAAAAACGCTTGGGCCTAAATAACGCAGCGGCGCAATAAACCACCCCCAGCAAGCTACGCTGCCCATGAATGTGGGTATAATACGCGCCATGGAAGCTTGGCAGAGCGGTTGAATGCACCGGTCTTGAAAACCGGCAGGGGTGTGAGCCCCTCCAGGGTTCGAATCCCTGAGCTTCCGCCAAACAAAAAATACCCGCCCTTGTGGCGGGTATTTTTTTTGATGGTCTTCCTGATTCGAATCCTGATCAGTTCTGTATCTTGAGTGCCCGAGGCTTGAGAATATAAATTTTCAGCGGGTGCCCGATGACCCGCTCCCCGTCTCTAAACTTGTGCAACATTCGCGAATCGACCACATCGTCTTTGCGACCCCATGGGTAGCCATCAGGCCCAACAAAATCGCGGGCCAGCACGGCACCCACAGTGAGATTTTTGGCGGTGACAAGCGTTTCATGTGCCATGGGTACACTGGCGAATTCAACCAGTGCTTTGGCCAAAACGCGTACAACGCTCGGGTCGTAGCGCCTTCCAGCGGCTGCTTGAATAAATTGTTGAGCGTCCTTTGAATTAAGTTGTTGTTGAGCCAGCCAGCCTTCCTGTAGTTCGTCAAAGTCTTCTGCCACAGCAATGATCCGTGAGCCCAGTGGAATGGCATCAGCTTGGAGACCATCGGGGAATCCTTGCCCATCAAAGCGCTCGTGATGGTGTCGAATCAGGGTGCTTATTTCAGCCATGTCTGGCAGGTTCATGAACACGGTTTGTGCTCGAATGGGGTGACGCAGCAAAGCTGATTGCGCTTCCCCATCAAGGCTTGCGAAGGGGGTGAACAGTGTGCGGTCGGGTAGGCCAATTTTGCCAATGTCATGCAGCAGGCCTGCAATGTACACGGACTGAATTTCGTGCTCCTCGAGATTCATGTGTTGCGCGATGATCCTGCTGAGATCGGCCACTCGCCGCGAGTGGGCGGCCAGTGCAGGGGAGCGCAGCTCCATGAAGTTGCAAAATACGCGGATTGCACTGAGATATTGAAGTTTGATTTCTTTTCTGGATTGGTCGAGCAATGCGTTAACTTGGCGAATATCCTCAATCCGCTCGCTGACCTTTTGCTGCAACTCCTCTTGAAGTTGCTCAAGGCAATACACATGATCTGCTTGTAATTGTTGACGCTGTTCGTCCTCCACACGTTTCTGGAATCGCTGGGTCAAGTCGCTGATGGTTTGACGAAGTGCGTCATCCTGCCAGGGCTTCTGAATCAAATAGTCGACCCTCCCCAGGTTGATTGCGTCCGTCAGGGTGCTGGCGGATGCATCGTTGAACATCAGCACTCGGCAGGTGTGTGGAGCCATTTCTCCAACCGCTTGAAGTAGGTCCACGCCAGACATTTCAAACAATTCAAGCGAACACAGAATAACGGCGGGTTTGTCCCGTTTGGCCATGGAAATGGCTTCCCGCGCGTTGACGGTGTATAGGAGGTCGTAGGGTTCGAGGCTGAACACCTTACGTAAGGCATTGATGGTATTGCTGTCTTGGTCAACCAGAAGAACTTTGAATCGCGAGGGCTTGTTGGGGTTGACGACACCCGTGAAGCCGTGAATCAAGGGTGCCGGTGAGTCGTTTGTTTGGGGTGTGTCGCTCAAGTTCATGGAAGGGGTCCGCATGGTGTGAAGAATGGCTCACCGGGAAGTGCCAGCTCGCTTGAGTCGATGTATGTAAACCTTCAGCGGTTTGCCGCTGAGTGATTCATGCTCACGGACCAGGTTGATGAAGTGGTTGCTGACGGCTTTGTCCCGGGCCAGCCAAAGGTAGCCGTCAGGACCAATAAAATCTCTAGACAGTGTCTGCCCCACCCGCAAGTCGCCTCCGCTGATTAATCGTTCCTCCAGTTTGGGTGCGGCTCGAAGTTTCTCAAGCGCGTGTCCAAGTACTTCGATGACATCGGGGTCATACCGGCTTCCAGCGCCTTTGTGCAGAAAGGCGGCAGCCTCCTGCTCGGTGAGTTTTTTGGGCGCCAGCCAGCCCATTTGTAATTCGTCGTAGTCTTCGGCAATCGCCAATATTCGTGATCCCAACGGAATGACATCTTTCAGGATTCCATCGGGATAACCATAGCCATCAAAGCGTTCATGGTGATGGCGAATCATGGTGGCCACCGGCTCCATGTCGACCAATCCGGCAAACAAGGCTTGCCCTTTGCTTGCATGGGTCATCAAATGGGCACGCACATCGTTGCCGAGCTTGCCAGCAGCGGTAAACAGCGCCTCATCGCACAGGCCAATTTTGCCAACATCATGAAGAAGCCCTGCAATGTAAATTTGCTGCACCAGGTCGCTGTCGCATTGCAGCTCAATGGCCACTAGCCGAGCCAATTCTGCCACGCGCTTGCTGTGCTGGCTCAAAGGGGGGGAGCGCAGTTCCGTAAGCCCGGAAAACACCTTGACGGCACTCAGGTATTGGGCTTTTTTTTCGCGACGCGATACATCCAGAAAAAGTTTGGCTTGCTCCAATTCCCTGCTGCGTTCGCGTATGCAATGTTCCAGGGTGTTATTGAGCATGTCCAACTCTTCTGCTCGAGTATTCATCTTTCGCATCAAAAGTTGAAGTTCAAGTGTTTGCCTGCCCAGGTCGCAGAGCTCTTTCAGATTGAGACCAAGAAGCTCGATGTCCACGGGCTTCAAAAAATAGCGGTGAACATGCCCACGGTTGACTGCTTCAATCACGCAAGCGGTATGGCTAAACCCTGTGAGCATGACCCTGGCCGTGTTGGGCGATACATCAGAGACGGCGGCGAGCACATCGGTGCCACTGAGTTCGGGCATCCTTTGATCGCAAACGACCACCCCGGGCAAATGGCGCTTTGCCAGGGCGACCGCTTCTCGTGGGTTCGAAGTGGCGATGATTTTTGGAAAAGCGGGGCGCAGTGCTTTGCCAAGGGCCAGCAAGGTGTCTGGGTCGTCATCGACGAGCAAAATCAGATCTGGGTTGAACGGCGATTGCCCCGTGACAGCTCCTGTTACCTGGCGCTTTGCTTCTTCAGGCCATGTGGGGTCCGAGAGCATGGTGTCCAGCGGTACTGGATGATCTGCCGTGCCGATGATGGTCATGGCTGGGTCCCTCGGGTTGACGTGTTCAGAGCAACAATGTGCCTTTTAACCGTTTGGAACTACCCCAAGTGAGGCTGGAGCGTTCACGAGGCTTTGCATCTACATGTTGAGATGTTACAAAAAGTTGCAAAATCCAAAGACCAAAAATGAGGCTCAAAACACATTGTTATTTTTGTTTAAATGCATTTTTACTGCACTGAATAGGTGAGCTTGTTGTTGGTGCGCTGCACCATTGAAAGGCGGGGAGGGGTGTAACAATGACGACAAGGAGGGGTGTAAGTGTTGTGTGAATCGCACCCTTGAAGTGCCGGATTTTTGCCGAAACGGACTTTTTATGCAGGTACGTTTATTGCCCAGTGAGTGATGTTATGTAACTCATGGGTAACAAAAATGGCAAAGTTTATACCGCTACTGCTGGCAGTGTCTTTGGGCTTGGCCGCCTGCACAGAAGATGCCTCCAACCCGGCCGATGGTTCGGCGCGTGTGGAGGGCAATGCCCTTGGAAATGCCGATGGATCTGGCTCTGGCCAGGGAAGCAACGGGGAACAGGGTGCTCCGGGCCCAGCAGGGCCACAGGGTGAGCAAGGGCCTCCAGGGCAGCAGGGAGAGCAAGGGCCCCCAGGGCAGCAGGGAGAGCAAGGCCCCCCAGGACCACAAGGTGAACAAGGGCCCCCTGGAACAGCCGGCACTGATTTTTTTAATCTGCCCGTGTTTGATTTGGTTGAAGCCGATGTGCAGCGCGTGCACGATGCTTTTGCAGGCAAATACAAGCTGGCCACCAGCACCAACAAGCTGACCTGTGAAACGCTGGTCAAAATGTACATTGAACGCATTTACCAGTACAACGACAACCCCCAGCCCAACGGTGGTTTGCCTATTAGCGCGGTATTGGCCATTAACCCCAAGGTGCTTGAACAGGCCAAGCAGTTGGATGCGCTTTACAAAGCCGAAGGTGGCATTGGCAAGCGCTACCTGCACTGCATACCGGTTTTGTTGAAAGACAACTACGACACGTTCGACCATGCCTCTACCTCGGCCTCGCCTTCGATGCTAGGGCACACGGCGGGTCGCGATGCGCCTTCGGTGATTGGTCTGCGCAAAGCGGGCGCCATTATTCTGGGCAAAGCGCAGATGGATGAGTTTGCTTATTTCACAACCGGGTTTTCAGGCCGCACGGTGTTGGTGACCAACCCGTATAACACTCGGGAAAGCTCGGCGGGTTCTTCATCGGGCACAGGGGCAGCCATTGCATCTAACTTTGCATTGATGGGCACTGGCAGTGACACTTGCCAGTCTATTCGTCACCCCTCGTCCGTGAATGGCTTGGTGGGCATACGGCCCAGCATTGGTGTGGTGTCCAGAAAAGGCATTTTTCCGCTTTCGCACATTCGAGACACCGGCGGGCCAATGGTTCGCAACGTGCGCGATGCGGCGTTGATGTTGACGGCCATGTCGTACATGCCAACGCCTCAAGAAGATCCCCACTTCTTTGAGGACGACCCCGATGTGTTGCTGTACAAAGATTTCATCACCAGGAACAATTATTTGTCGCCCACGCAGGGTTACCTCAAATACCTGAACCCAGGCATGCATGGTTTGAAAGGCCGCAAAATTGGCGTGATTCGCCAGTTGGGAACCAGTACCACGCCAGCCGCGCAGGGTAGCACCCAGGGCGTGTTGATCAACGAGGCGCTGAAGGTGATGCAAGACGCAGGGGCTGAGTTGTACGATGTCTATCTGCCTGCGTATGCAAGCCGGGGCGCGGGGTCGGGGCACTACGATGTGAACCAGTATTTCCGTGAGTTTTTCCGCGATGGCGGCAAGAGCCCTCGGCGATGCCTCACCAGCACCTTGGGTGCCAGTTCTGCCGCCGACTTGCAATGCATGGGCATGGACGGCATTTTGGAAACCTTGCGGGTGGGGCCACGTACAGCTGGGTTGGTCGCTGTTACTGCCACGGGCGACGCCACCCAAAAGCCCACCGCAGCCCAATTGGATGCCATTGAAGCGCAGCGTGTGTATGCCACGCGCGTGATGGACGGGCTGGAGGCCAACACCATTCGCCCCTTTGGTTCTACCAACACCACAACACCGTTGCCCACAAACCAGGTTCGTTTGGATGCCTTGGTGTTAAGCCCTGGCCCACAGGGCGGGCGCACCTGCGATTTTGGTTCTACCACGCAAATGGGTTCGATTGTGGTGCCCGTGGGGTTCGATAATTCGGTGGGTGTGCCCAGGGGCATGGAAATTTTTGTGAGGCGCTTTGATGAAGGCAACGGCTTGGGCATTGCCTTTGATTATGAGCAACGCACCAAGCACCGCCGACCACCTGCCATTGAGCCATCGCCTTTCTACCAAGAGAAGCCCATTAACCTGACCACGATTGGTGAATTTAACAGCCGTGTGAAGGCCGCGATGGAGGCAGCCACCAACGCCGCACCTGAGCAGCCTTCGCAGGAAACCCTGCTGAATGTGTTGGAGGCCATCACCGGCACACGCCCTGCGCCGGTGGGGGTTCAATAACGCGTCAGTGGTTTTAGCCCGGTTTGTTCGGGCATAAAAAAACGCCAGCAAATGCTGGCGTTTTTTTGTGTGCTAACAGGTCAAAGCAAGTTAGCGGTACAACACCTGTGGCAACCACATGCCAATCTGTGGGAACACATACAGAATGAACATGGCCAGAATCTGGATCAGCATGAAGGGAATCATGCCCATGAAGATCTGGTTGAGTGTAACCCCGGGTGGCGATACACCTTTGAGATAAAAGGCTGCCATGGCCACAGGAGGCGACAGGAACGCGGTTTGCAGGTTGAGTGCAACCAACAGACCGAAGAACAGCGGGTCCACACCAAAATGCGGCAACAAGGGAATAAAGATGGGCATGAAGATCACGATGATCTCTGTCCATTCCAGAGGCCAACCCAGCAAGAAAATAATGACTTGGGACAACAGCAAGAACTGAATGGGTGTGAGGCCCAGAGACAGCACCCACTGCTCGACCAGTTCCTGACCACCCAGCAAGGCAAACGCGGCAGAAAAAATGGAGGAACCCACAAACAGCCAGCACACCATGGCGCTGGTTTTGGCGGTGAGGTAAGAGGACTCCTGCAGCACCTTGAAGTTAAGCTGACGGTAACCTGCCGCCAACAAGAAGCCGCCCAGTGCACCCACAGCCGCTGCCTCTGAAGGCGTGGCCAAGCCAAACACAATACTGCCCAGCACCGCCAAAATAAGCACCGCCAGCGGGAAGAAGGAAGTGAGCAGCATCTTGAAAATTTCCAGCTTTTGGAAACTCAAGCGGAAATACCACAACACGAAGTAGGCCAGTGTGATTGCAAAGGCAATCCAGTAACCAGTTGGGGCTTGCTTTCGTTCGTTGTCAGCGGCGGCAGGTGCAGCTTCTTCAGCCGGTGGTTCAGCCAGCGCGGGCGCGTCTGCCACTGCTTCGGAGGTTTCGGCGCCAGCTGGCTCAGCAAGACCATCGTCTGCTTTCGGTTCGTCAAAGCCGAAATCGTAGGTTTTTTCGCCGCTTGCGCTGTAATCCGAACCGAAGGACACCAGGCTTGAATCGTCGAAAGGTGTTTCGTCTGGAGCGGTGAGCTTGGTGTAAACCAGCCCCAGGATGAATGCTGCAAACAAACCGGGCAACAGGGCAATAAAGAATTGACCAAACACTTGGGACCCTGTGATGTGACCTTCGCGACGGCCTTTGAGACCGCCCACCAAGGCTGCAACAGCCCGGCTGGTGCCGTAGGTTCGCTCCAGCGATTCAAGCACTGGCGTGAGCTTCACTTTGCGCTCTTCTTCGCTCAAGGGCGGTGCGCATTTAGGATTCAACTTCGCCCGAAGCATTACATAGCCGACATACAGGCCTGCAAGCATCAGGCCTGGGAAAAACGCGCCTGCGTACAATTGCACCACAGAAACGCCCGCGGTGGCGCCATACACGATGAGCAACACTGAAGGTGGGATCAAAATACCCAAACAACCACCCGCAGTGATGGCGCCAGCGGCCATTTTGGTGTCATAGCCGGACTTCAACATGGTTGGCATGGCAAGCAAGCCCATGAGGGTAACCACCGCACCCACAATACCTGTGGCCGTTGCAAAAATAGCGCAGGTAATCAAGGTGGCCACGGCCAACGCGCCAGGCAGCTTGGCCAAGGAAAGGTGCAAGGCTTTGAACAGCTTTTCAATGAGGTTTGCGCGTTCAACCAAGTAGCCCATGAACACAAACAAGGGCACCGAGATGAGCACATCGTTGGTCATCACCTTGTAGGTGGACTGCACCATGAGGTCAAGCGTTTTCTGGACGTTGTAGTCGTAGGCAAACAGTGTGAATATCACGCCCATGCCCATGAGTGTGAACGCGGTTGGAAAACCCAGCATGATGGCAACCACCACCAGCGACAACATCAACAAGCCCAGGTGCCCATCGGTCATCTCTGAAGGGGATGGCATGGCGATGACCAGCCCCAGCAGAATGAGGCCCATGATGGACAGGCCGAAATATAGTTCTTTTTTCATGTTTCTATCCTGTTATTTCTGACCAACCATGGCCTTCATTTTTTCAACATCGACCTCTTCGACATCATCCTCGCGCTTGGGCCATGCCCCGTCACGAATGCAAATGATGCAGCGGATGATCTCGACAATGCCCTGAAATAGCAGGAAGGCACCAGCCAAAGGGATGAACGCTTTGAAGGGGTAAATGGCCGGACCATCGGCGGTGGTCGACGACATTTCTTTGATGACCCAGGCGTCTTCGGCGAAGTAATAACCTGCGTAGGTGAGCGCAATGACGCCGGGCAAGAAGAATACAAAGTACAGAATGAGGTCGAGTGTGGCTTGGGTTCGTGCAGAAAAGAAACCGTACATGATGTCGCCACGCACATGGCCGTTGGCGGCCAAAGTGTAGGCGCCAGCCATCATGAAGTGAATGCCGTACAAAATATACGACATATCAAACACCCACGGGTTGGGGTGATTGAGGGCATATCGTGTGAACACCTCGTAAGAGATCATCAAGGTAAGGGCAACGATCAGCCAGGAGAACAGGTGGCCTACCTTGGTGGAAAGTCTGTCGACGGCGTGCAGGAAAGAGAGCATGGCTTGAACCTCGGGTTCATTAAAAAAAAGCCAACAACCCTTGTGGGGCTGTTGGCTTCACTACCTTTAGAATTATTTCTTTTGTGCGTAGAAGGCTTGAGCCATCTTGAAGTCAACTGTGGTGTCGCTTTGCCACTTGGCAGCGCGTGCAGCAAAGGCGCGCTGTGACTCAAACACTTTCTTGAACATGGGGTTGGAGGCAGCCTTTTCAGTGGCCACTTCGTCCCAGGCCTTCAGCTGAGCTTTCAGGATGCTGTCAGGGGTTTTGTAGAACTTCACGCCCTGCTTGCTCTGCATTTCCATGTAGTCCTTGGAGTAGCGGTCAATCGCTTTCCAGCTCATGTCGGCAGAAGAGGCTTCAGCCGCGGCCTTGATGATGGCCTTCAGTTCTGCAGGCAGCTTGTTGTACTTGGTCTTGTTGAACATGATTTCAAACTGTTCAGAAGACTGGTGGAACGATTGCAACATGCAAACCTTGGATACATCGGGGAAGCCCAAAATGCGGTCCGAAGAAGCGTTGTTGAATTCAGCGGCATCCAGCAGGCCACGGTCCATGGCAGGAACGATTTCGCCACCGGGCAGGGCGTTAACAGCCACACCCATCTTGGTGAACATGTCCACAGACAGACCCACTGTGCGGAACTTTAGGCCTTTCAGATCTTCAGGCTTGGTCACTGGCTTTTTGAACCAACCCAGAGGTTGGGTGGGCATTGGACCGGTCATGAAAGACACCACGTCCATGTTCATTTCGCCGTAGATTTCTTCGAGCAGCTCTTTACCGCCGCCGTAGTTGTGCCAGGCCAGCAGCATGTTGGCATCCATACCAAAGGCTGGGCCAGATCCCCACAGGGCCACGGCTGGGTTCTTGCCGTACCAGTAAGCGATCACACCGTGACCACCGTCCAGGGTGCCCTTGCTTACAGCATCCAACAGATCAAAGGCTTTAACCACGGAGCCTGCGGGCAGCACTTCAATTTTCAGGCGGCCGCCAGACATCGCGTTGACGCGCTCAGCGAAGTCAGTGGCGTATTCGTGAAAGATATCCTTTTGGGGCCATGTGCTCTGGAAGCGCATGCTGACTGTCTGTGCCTTGGCGATCATTGGGAAACCCAATGTGCCCGCTCCCACAGCCGCGGCTGCAGTGCCACGGATAAAGTCACGACGCTTGTTGTTGTTCACGGAATCAGTCATTTTGCCTCCTTTGGATTAATTTGACTGTTGGACGTTTTTGTAGGTATCAACGCCACCACATTGTGATAACTGGAGGGAGGTAACTGAATAGTGGCAAACCCTGATGTTTGCTGTTTTTGCGGGTAATTACCGAGGTATAAACCCTAAACAAAAAGGCCACCGAGCGTTGCTGGTGGCCTTTGTGAAGGAAGGTCAAATTATTTCAGGCCGTCGCCGCCTTCTTTGCTTCTGCTTTTTGTGGACGGTGCTTGCCGATGTCTTCCACCTTGCGCTGCTTTTCGTAGAGGAAGCTGAGCACCTCGTGACGATAGTGGTTGTAGCGCGGATCATCGGTGAGGGCCACGCGATTGCGAGGGCGAGGCAGATCGATGTTCAGAATTTGACCAATGGTGGCCGAGGGGCCGTTGGTCATCATCACAATGCGGTCGGATAGCAATACAGCCTCGTCCACATCGTGCGTGATCATCACCACGGTGTTTTGCAGTTCACCCTGAATGCGCATCACCTCATCTTGCAGATGGGCACGGGTGAGTGCATCGAGTGCGCCAAAGGGCTCATCAAGCAGCAGCACTTTGGGTTGCATGGCCAGGGCCCGTGCAATGCCCACACGTTGTTTCATGCCACCAGAAATTTCTGAGGGTAGACGGTGAAGTGCATGACTCATGTTCACCATGTCCAGATTGTGCAATATCCATTCTTTGCGTTCCGCTGCTGTTTTGCTGTGCTTGAAAATTTTGTCCACTGCCAGTTCAACGTTTTGGTAAACGGTGAGCCATGGCAAAAGCGAGTGATTTTGAAACACCAAGGCGCGGTCTGGGCCAGGGGCATTCACCTCTTTGTTGTCGACAATCACCACGCCATCGGTGGCTTTTAGAAGGCCAGCGATGATGTTGAGCACGGTGGACTTGCCGCAACCGGAGTGTCCAATGAGGGAAATGTATTCGCCGCGGTTTACATCGAGGTTGATGTCTTTGAGCACGGGGTTGACCACACCGTTTTTCTCGAAGTTCATATTGACCTGGGAAATGCTGAGGTAACGCTGAGTCATGATGGGTTCTCCTGAGTACATTAGGCAGCGCTGGTGCCGCGGGTTATTTTTTTGCCAGCAAAGGCCACCAAGCGATCGAGGATGAACCCCACGATGCCCACGTAAACCAGGGCCAGCACAATGTCGCTGATGAGGGAGCTGTTCCATGCATCCCAGATGAAGAAGCCAATGCCCACGCCACCAATCAGCATTTCTGCCGCCACAATGGCCAGCCAGCTTAAACCCACTCCAATTCGCAAGCCCGAGAAGATGTAAGGCGCTGCAGCGGGCAGCATGATTTTCCAGAAGTACTCCAGGTAGTTGAGCTGGATCACGCGAGACACGTTGCGATAGTCCTCGGGGATGTTGCGAATACCCACGGAGGTGTTGTTGATGATGGGCCAAATGGCGGTGATGAAGATCACAAAAATGGCCGAAGGGTTGCCGTCTTGAAAGCCTGCCAGTGACAACGGCAACCAGGCCAGGGGGGGCACAGTGCGCAGCACCTGAAACAGGGGATCAAGCCCGCGCAGCGCCCAAGTGGATTGGCCCACCAGCACACCCAAGGCCACCCCCACCAGCACCGCCAGCGAGTAGCCGTAGGCCACACGTTCAAGGCTGGCCAGTATTTGCCAAGCCATGCCCACGTCGGTGCCGCCGTTGTAGAAGAAGGGGTTCACAATCAATTCCCAGGTGTCGTTAACCACTTTGCTGGGCGAGGGCAGGCGCGCGCCTTCCTGGCTGCAAAGGATTTCCCACACCAGCAAAAGCAGGGCCATGATGACCACCGGTGGTACCAGCTTGCCCAGGCCCTGGGTGAGTTGTTTAAAGAAACGCGTTTGCACCAAGGGCGTGATGCGGGGTTTGGCTGGAACTGGCAGGCTGGCCGCATGCAAGTTGTTTAATGTGTCGGTGTTCATCATGATGTGAATCTCCAATCGTGCAATGCGAAACGATTAACCTTTCATGGCCTTGATGGCGAGGCTGTCGAGGTATTTTTTGGGGTTGGCGGGGTCAAACACCTTGCCGTCGAAAAATTTCTCGATGCCGCGCGATGTGCTCTTTGGAATGTCGCTGGCGGCCACACCCAGCTCCTTGGCCGCAGCGCGCCAAATGTCCTCGCGGTTGACCTTCTTGATCAGCGCCTGGGCATCCAGCTTGGATGGCAAATAGCCCCAGCGCTGGTTTTCGGTGATGAACCACAGGTCATGGCTCTGGAAGGGGTAAGAGGTGTGGTTCTTCCAGTACTTCATTACATGCGGGCTGTTTTCAACCACCTTGCCTGTGCCGTAGTCGAAGTGGCCTTGCATGCGCTCGATGATGTCGCCCACTGGCGCGTTGATCCATTTGCGCGAGGAGCAGATGCGGGCCACTTCTTCTTTGTTGGCGGGGTCGTCGCAGAACATTTGCGCTTCCATGATGGCCTTGAGCAAAGCCTTGCTGGCGTTGGGGTTGGCCTCAACATAGTCGGCACGCATGCCCAGCGCTTTTTCGGGGTGGTTGGCCCACAACTCGCCGGTGGTGAGTGCCGAGTAACCAATTTTTTGGTGAATCAGTTGCAGGTTCCAGGGTTCGCCCACGCAGAAGGCATCCATATTGCCCACCTTCATATTGGCCACCATTTGGGGCGGAGGCACCACGATGGTGGACAGATCGCTGTTGGGGTTGATGCCGCCCGCCGCCATCCAGTAACGGATCCACAGGTCGTGCGTGCCGCCCGGGAAGGTCATGGCGGCATTCAGTGCTTTGCCCGTAGCTTTCTTGCGCTCCAAGCCCTTTTTGAAGTCGGCAGAACCGGTGCCAATTTTGAGGTCCATGTATTCGTTGCTCACCGAGATGCCCTGGCCATCCAGGTTGAGGCGGGCCAAAATCACCATAGGAACTGGAATATTGTTGGCCGTTACTGCGCCAGTCGTGAGCAGGTAGGGCATGGGTGTCAGGATGTGCGCACCATCAATACCGCCTTTGGCAGAGCCCAGCACCAGATTGTCGCGGGTGGTGCCCCAGGAAGATTGTTTGGCAACTTCTACATCGGTCATGCCATGCTTTTTGAAGAAGCCTTTTTCCTCGGCCACAAACAAAGGCGCTGCATCCGACAGGGCAATAAAGCCGAGCTTGGCTTTGGTGGTTTCAAGCTGTGTAGATTGCGCCATCACGATGGATGGAAAACCCGCCCCCGCAAGCAGTGAACCACCGAATAGGGCCACCCCCTGCTTGATGAATTGGCGCCGCTGCGAAGCGCTGATGCTGGCTGGGGACTCAATTAAAGAGTTCGCGGGTTTGGTTTTCATGGCGTTGTCCTCGTTGACAATAAATCGAAGTAAAAAACGGCGCACATCACCAGGCTTTGAAAGGCTGGGATGGACGCCGTTGTCCGGTATTCAGAATGTGCTTGTACTTCGTGGCATGGGCCCACGTTGGCCCTTGCCTCATGGAGGACTAAGCACTAAGTGTGCCAGCCATATTGCAGCGCCAAAATCGCCAGCGTTGCCTGAAAACAGTGCGCGAATTCACCTTGTTTCAAGAAAATCACATAAGTTGGTGCGGCGCACCATTGCTTTTTGCGTGAACCAAATGGTGCATGCACCAAAGCGAGCGCGGACTTGCCCCCACACAGACTTGCTCGGGTATACTTGCGACTCTCAAAAGTTTTGGAGAAGTGCGAGAGTGGCTGAATCGGCTTGACTCGAAATCAAGTAAGGGGGCAACCCCTTCGAGGGTTCGAATCCCTCCTTCTCCGCCAAAACAAAAAGCCCCGCAAAGCGGGGCTTTTTGTTTTGTAAGCGGAGAAGAGCAAAGCCCCTGCGGGCTTTGCGTGAGGGA
>NZ_CAXQZX010000117.1:0-3799 GCF_964228395.1 Limnobacter sp. | reverse complement strand
CCGCGCTGGGGCCGCTCGTGGCGAAACACCGGCCCCATGGAGTACACCCGCTGGGGCGCGGCATAGGTGAGGTTGTGCTGGATGGTGGCGCGGGCAATGCCGGCTGTGAATTCGGGGCGTAAGGTCAACTCGTCGCCGTTTAAACGGTCTACAAAGCTGAACATCTCTTTTTCAACGATGTCGGTAACCTCGCCAATGCCTCGCCGGAACAAGGCAGTGGGCTCGAGCACCGGGGTCTTGATGAGGCGATAGCCGTACGCAGTTAGCCACTCGCGAAGCATCACTTCCAGGTTTTCCCAGTGAATGCCTTCCACGGGCAGCACGTCGTTCATGCCTTTGACGGACTGAAGCCGGGTTTGCTTTTTTGCCTTGGATTGGTCAGACGACTCGGGGAGACTCATTGCATCTTTCAACTTAATTTTCCAACCCGGTATTGTCGCTCATTCTGAAGCGGTGGTTTGCCCCTTGGCATACCTTTGTTCCACATAACGCTGCACAATCGCCTGAAATTCGCCAGCGATGTTGTTGCCTTTTAGGGTAACCGAGCGCTTTCCGTCTAGAAACACCGGTGCTGCGGGCGCCTCGCCAGTACCCGGCAACGATATACCAATGTCGGCGTGTTTGCTTTCGCCGGGGCCATTGACAACACAGCCCATCACAGCCACTTTCATTTCTTCCACGCCCGGATACTGATTTTTCCAGATGGGCATTTGGTCGCGAAGATAGGTTTGAATTTGGTCAGCCAGTTCTTGGAATACCGTGCTGGTGGTTCGCCCGCAACCCGGGCACGCAATGACCTGCGGCGTGAAGGCACGCAAACCCAGCGACTGAAGTATTTCTTGGGCCACCACCACCTCTTTGGTGCGATCACCGTTGGGCTCGGGGGTAAGCGATACGCGAATGGTGTCGCCAATGCCCTCTTGCAAAAGCACGGCCAGCGCAGCGGTTGAAGCCACAATGCCCTTGGTTCCCATGCCAGCCTCGGTGAGACCCAAATGCAGAGGGAACTCGCTGCGCTTGGACAACTCCCTGTAGACCGCAATAAGGTCTTGCACCTGGCTGACCTTGCAAGACAACAAAATATGATCAGCCTGCAAACCCAATTCGATGGCCTTGTTTGCACTGCTTAGGGCCGACTCGATAAGTGCCTCGTACATGAGTTGGCTGGCTGGCCATGGCTCGGCGCGCTGTGCATTTTCGTCCATCATGCGGGCAAGCAGGGTTTGATCCAGGCTACCCCAATTCACCCCGATTCGAACGGGCTTGTCGTGCTCAATGGCCATGGCAATCATGGCTGCAAAATTGTCGTCGCGGGAACGTGCCGACCCCACATTCCCAGGGTTAATGCGATATTTGGACAAAGCACGCGCGCAATCGGGGTACTTTTGCAACAACAAATGCCCGTTGTAATGGAAATCGCCGACCAAGGGCACGGGAATTCGCATTTTGTCCAACTGCTCGCGGATATAGGGCACAGCCTGTGCGGCGGCGTCGTTGTTGACGGTGATTCGAACCACCTCGCTGCCCTGCAAATACAGCGCCTTCACTTGCAAAGCTGTGTTGAGGGCATCGGCTGTGTCGGTGTTGGTCATGGACTGAACAACAACCGGGGCGCCACCGCCGACATGCACCACATGTTCTTTCCAGGCGATGGCCACGCGATGTGTTTTGCGCCGGGCCAGTGGAGTGTTGGGAATCACAATGAAACTCGGGTGTTAAGTGGGTTAAACCAATGCAAAAACCGGGCTTGCACCCGGTTTGAATTGCGCATGCAAGCTTTTATTGTACCGTGAGGCGGGCCACTTCGCCGCGAATGGACTGGGACAAATCCACAGGCTTGCCGTTGTGCGACAGCGATACGGTTTGTGCATTGCCCACAATCAGTTTAAAAGGGGCCTGCCCGCTTATCGTGAGGGATGTTCCCCCATCGTTGAGTTGGGACAGCAACACTTTGTCATTCGCATCGCGCACGGTCACCCAGGATTGTTCGGCAAACTTGAAGCTCAAACTGGACTCGCCAGTGGCGGCTGCGCTTGGCTGGGTGGCCTGAGGCTGAGATGAAGCGGTGGGCGCCGACGCTGTGGGTGCAGCAGAACCAGCGGCTGCTGGAGTTTGCTGGGCGCCAGGCGCTGCCGGCGCTTCCCCAGCGGGTTGCTGCAAGGCCGGAAACACCGAGTTTTGCCCATCGGTGGTGGCATTGGGCTCCAAAGGCAATGGAACGCTGGCCGCTGGCAAGGCAGACTGCTCAGCAACCAAAGCATCGCTGGGGTCAGCAGGCACCACATCGACTGGCGTTGGCGTAACCACTTCTTCGGTTTCGCTCGACAAGAACACCGGAATATAAAACATGGCCATCAACGCCACGGCAGCCAACACAATGCCGTAGCTCAGGCTTTTCTTGCCTGTTTTTCGGTCGAAGTTCAGGGACGAAAGTCGCTTTGAACTGCTTGGCATTTTGGGTTCAAGCGGATCCACCCGAGTGCTGTCAGCCGCTTGAGCGCGCGCAGCGGTGGCGTCGGCCGAGCCGGAAAACCCAAAGGAAGCGATCACTGGCGCAGGGTCCATGCGCAAGGCTTTGCAATAACTCTTGATGAAAGCTTTGGCGAAGGTCTCTGGCGGAAGTCGGCTGATGTCACCGCTTTCAATGGCTTCAAGCTGGCGCTCGTTGATCTTGGTTTGTGCGCTGATGTCACTCAAGCTGTACCCGGCTTTTTCGCGGGCCTGCTTCAGGATTTCGCCCGGATTTTGGCCAGACTCAAGCAAGGTTAAATTGGGGTGTTTTTCAGGCGCAGTATAAGCCCCTGATTCGCTTTTGGAATCTTGATAGCCTGGGGAATCTGGTGCTTCAGTTTTGTTCATGGCACGGTTGTCATTCATTTGATCGTTCCAAACTTCGGCCGCTTCGGTGGCGCCGAGTGATAGTTTTTTAATTTTGTACCGCCACTTACACCTTAAGCATAATCCATGCGCAGGATCATACTCAAGCGCTTTCAATCGAAATTTCAATAGTTTGTGAAAATTTTCGAGAAAACACAGAAAGTGCACCAGCACAGCAGCAGCCTTTGTGCACCACCCTCTTTGACGCGGCACAACATTGTATGCCATTGCTGGGCCGAAGCCGCTTCAGCTTTTGCGTTTCGAGGAAGCCTTCAGTTCTTCCACCGAGATGGTGTGGCTCATTCGCTCACGCACACGGGTTCGGTCTTTGACCTCACCAGCCAATTGGCCGCAAGCAGCATCGATGTCATCGCCTCGGGTTTTTCTGACCGTGGTGACCACCCCACCTTCAGACAGAATATTGACAAACGTGGCAATGCTGGGCGGCGTTGACTTCAGCAAGCCAGATTCAGGGAACGGATTGAATGGGATGAGGTTGAACTTGCAGGGCACCACACGGGCAATATCGAGCAATTGCCGGGCATGTTCGGGCTTGTCGTTGACGCCATCAAGCATCACATATTCGAAGGTGATGAAATCACGAGGCGCAAATTTTAAGTAACGCAGGCAAGCGTCAAGCAGCTCTTTGAGGGGATATTTTTTGTTCAAGGGCACCAAGTGGTCGCGCAGTTCGTCGTTTGGCGCATGCAGCGACACGGCCAAAGCCACTGGACAGTCTTGGGACAACCGGTCCATGAAAGGCACAACACCCGAGGTTGACACCGTTACACGCCTACGCGACAAGCCGTAAGCCACGTCATCAAGCATGAGTTGCAAGGCAGGCACCAAGGCGTCGTAATTTAATAGTGGCTCGCCCATGCCCATCATGACCACATTGGTGACAGGCCGCTCTTGCGCGTAC
>NZ_CAXQZX010000116.1:0-4010 GCF_964228395.1 Limnobacter sp. | reverse complement strand
ATGTGACCACACTTCTTTACAGCGGCCAACTGGTCTTCAAAGTGAACACCAGCAGCACCTGCTGCAATCATGTTCTTCATCAGTTCGTAGGCATTCAATACACCACCAAAGCCGGCTTCACCGTCGGCCACGATGGGCAGGAAGTAATCAATTGCGTCTTCGGCTTTCATTTTGCCGTCGCAAATGTTCTTCCACTGGATTTCGTCAGCGCGCTGGAAGGTGTTGTTGATACGACGAACCATCTTTGGCACGGAATCGTAGGCGTACAAAGACTGGTCGGGGTACATGGTCTCGGAGGTGTTGCCGTCAGCAGCAACTTGCCAGCCAGACAGGTAAACGGCTTCCAGGCCTGCTTTGGCTTGCTGCATGGCTTGACCAGCAGTAATTGCACCAAAGGCGTTGACGTAGCCTTTCTTGGCGCCACCGTTTACTTTTTCCCACAGCTTTTCGGCACCGCGCTTGGCCAGGGTGTATTCAGGCTGAACGGAACCACGCAGACGCACCACGTCTTCGGCTTTGTAGCCGCGCTTTACCAGTTTCCAACGGGGGTTGGTTTCCCAATCTTTGTTCAGTTCTTGAACTTGCTGCTCAAAAGTTTTCATGCTTGATTCCTCAGCCAGAGAGTAAAAAAGAAATCGGTGACACATTGCGTGCTGCTCTATACGCCACTGCACAGGGTGATATCACTGAGCTGAGTGGTTGCAATGTGATGATGGGCGTATCTTACGCTGCATTTCGCAAGGCAACAAGAGTTATATCTTATACAAGACTTTTTTTCGTATTGTTTATATTCAATGACTTAAAGCATTTTTATTGGGATGTGAAATACTTTTTTGCTTTATAAAAAAGAGGAGATCCTCTAAATCGTGCAGTGCACCCTGCTTAAGAGTGATCTGGCTCGAACTCGGGTTGGCCCCGAGAACGGCGCATGAACATCAAATTGCTGTCAGACCAAAGCCATATCGCTTACCAGAACCCCATCTTCATCCGCATACACCCAATTGCCTGGGCGGACCACGGTGTGCCCAATCGCGATGTCGATGTTTTCATGGCCAGACCCACGCTTTTGGCTTTTTTGGGGGTGCGTATCCAAAGCGCGAATGCCGATGTTACAGGCATTCATTTCAAGCGTGTCGCGCACACAACCATACACAATCACGCCCGCCCAATTGTTTTTCTCGGCAAGCACTGCCAGATTGCCGCCAAGCAGAGCACAACGCATGCTGCCGCCGCCGTCCACCACCAGCACTTTGCCCGTGCCGTCTTCTTCAAGGGCACTGCGCACCAAGGTGTTGTCTTCAAAAACTTTCAAGGTGTGGGCCTGCCCCTGAAATTGATTCAGCTTGCCCCAGCTTTTAAACATGGGTTGAACCACCCTCAAAGTGCCCAGGGCAATTTTGTCTTCGTTGGCATCGCAAATGTCTGTGGTCGGTAGCATGATGTGGTGTCCGATGAATAAACAAATAAGGTCTACAAGTTATACAGCAAAGTGGGCCAAACTCAGCGGCTTGAAGGCGAAGGTGCTAAGCCGGATCTGAATTCTCTGGGGGTGATGCCCTGCCACTTGATGAACGCGGAAGTGAAGCTTCGGCGGTCCGAATAACCCAAGTTAAGCGCAATGGTCTCAATGGGCAACACCGAATTGCTCAGCATTTCACAGGCCAGATCCCGACGCACCGCGCCAAGCAAAGCCGCATACGATGTGCCCTCTTCTTTCAAGCGGCGTTGCAAGGTTCTGGGGTGAATGTGCAGTTCATCGGCCAAGGTTTCCATGGGCGCGGCCAGCAGGCTTAAACGAGACTTCAACAGACTCCGAAGTTTTTTGCTCAGCGTGTGGTCTTCAACCTCGGGCAACAAGCGATTAAGAATCACCGCCTGCGCTTGCAAATGCGCAGACGGAATACCACCGGGGAAAGGCAGATCAAGCGCAGCAGCGTCTAATACCAAGCCATTGATGTCTTGCTCAAAAACCACCTCGGTTTTGAGCAACTCGGCGTAGGCCTCAATGCTGGCCATGGGGGCATGGCGAAACACAACGCGTTTGAGCAAATACTCGTGCGGGCTCAACAAGCGCATAAACTTGAGCAAAGCGGCCACAGTGGCCTCGACAAACCCCGGCTGGTCTTTGTGCACACCCCGAGGATCTTCCACGCGAATTTCAAGCGTTAATTCATCGCCCTGCTTGCAGGTAGAAAAAAACAAATTGGGATGCAGCAGTTTGCTCGACCAATCCAGTACCTGCATGGCTTGCTGGGGCGTAGAGGCGCTGGTCACAAAGGTGGCCAACTCGGGCAAGCCATCAAAATTAAACGAATCACCAAACACCAAGGGAAAGTGCAAGGTGGGCTTGTGCAACTCAACCTCTGAAAACAGGCGCCCAAAACATTCCAAAGACATGCGGCGCTTGGGGTCGCCGCTCATGTCGATGTCAAGCTTGAGAGCCTGCATGACCTCGTTGAGATCCACATTGCACCGCCGAGCTGCATTGGCCAAACTGGCCAGCAGTCTGAAGTTGATGGTTTCCAAATTAGGCTCCAACCCTCAAACCCAAGGGGCATTGAACGCGACAATTACCCATGTTTGTCGCGAATTCTTCCTTTTTTGTCATTACACATCATATCTCGCAAATTCATCATTGGGTAATCTTGAGTGCATGGTTTAACGCGCATCAAGGCGGAGGCAACACATGACCGAGCACTCTTACAAAGAAGACATGGTGGTTAGAAAAGACTTGGACTTCGGTATCACCAGCGATGACATCCCACGCTACTGGATGGCCGGCGATCCTTTTAAGACGCGTGTGTTCGATGGCGTGCAAATGACCTTTCCCGATGGAGAGCGTTACTTCATTTCCAGCGTTCGCCTGTTTAAAGATCAAATCACCGACCCAGAGATGAAGCAGGCTGTGAGAGATTTTTCTTTCCAGGAAGGGCAACATGGCAAGGTGCACAGTGACTACAACGACCGCCTGCGTAAGCAGGGTGTGCCAGTGGACAAAATGCTCGCTGTGATTAATAAAATTATGCAGGGGCGACTCAAGAATTATTCGGCAAGCTACAACCTGGCCATGACAGCAGCATTTGAGCACTTCACCGCCATGATGGCTGAAATGTTTTTTTCTCGAAAAGAGGTGATGGCTGGCGCCGACCCACGTGTGCGAGCCATGTTGGCCTGGCACGCCATTGAAGAAATGGAACACAAAGCAGTGGCGTTTGACGTCATGCAAAAGGTGGCCAAAGTGGGTTATGGCATGCGATGCCTCGCCATGGCCCATGCCACCTTCAACTTCACATTGCACACCTTGATATTCACGTGGATTATTTTGGGCAAAGACGGCTTTAAAGGCCTGCAACGCGCCAAAATTTACGGCAAGGGTTTGTGGTGGCTGATGGGCCCCAAGGGGGTGTACACCCGCTTGTTTCCCAAGCTTCTGTCGTACTACAAGCCAGGCTTTCACCCCTGGCAGACCGAGACGGTGCACAACTACCAGGCGTGGTTGCAAACCTTCAACAGCACGGGCAACCCGGTGTTGGCGGGCGAGGCCATGTACGAGGCAGCTCACTGAAGCCAGCAGGTCCATGCCGTTTAGCGGTGTCGCTTGCTCCTTGAAGCAAGCGGGTCCATGCCATGTTCGTTCGCTTGCTCTTTGAAGCCAGCAGGTCCTTGTCCCTTTGCGACGGCCAATCTGTTGATCCCTCCCTGAGCCTCGCCTGAACTGAGGCCCGCCCTCCAAAACGGAGGTCGGGTCGGGCCTCTGCCCCCTTGGGGGGCACCGTTCATTCTTGGCACAGTCGGGCAGATTGCCCTGAAGGTCGCTGCAGGGGCATTGGCCCCTGCTGGCTTCTGGGCAAGCGAAGGCGGCTCAGGTGGCATGCGAGCATGGCCTTGCTGCAGCGTGTGCGTGGACTTCGGCTACGCGAATCACCGGCGTGGCCAAGCGCAGCGCCGGGGCTGGGGTGGCACAGGCCGCGCAGGCCGATTCAGGGCAGCCCGCCCGGTTTGGCCCACAC
>NZ_CAXQZX010000115.1:0-7110 GCF_964228395.1 Limnobacter sp. | reverse complement strand
GTTTGCATCACGTTCCGCATCGCCGATTACGGCGATATACGGGGTTTTCTGCATTGTGTGCTCACGGATTTTACGATTGATCTTTTCATTACGCAAATCAGCCTCCACCCTAATGCCTTGTTTTTTCAACATTTGCACCACAGTGTTGGCGTAGTCGTTGTGCGCCTCGGTGATGGTGGCCACCACCACCTGCACGGGCGACAGCCACAAGGGCATGGCGCCCGCATGGTTTTCAATCAAAATGCCGATGAAGCGTTCCATTGAGCCCACAATGGCACGGTGCAACATCACTGGGGTTTTGCGGCTGCTGTCTTCGGCCACATACTCTGCCCCCAAGCGACCCGGCAGCATAAAGTCCACCTGGATGGTGCCACACTGCCAAGAACGGCCAATGCTGTCTTTCATGTGGTATTCAATTTTGGGCCCGTAAAATGCGCCCTCGCCGGGCAACTCGGTCCATTGCACACCGCAGGCGCGCAAAGCCGCGCGCAGGGATTCCTCAGCTTTGTCCCACACCTCATCGGTGCCCAAGCGGGCTTCTGGGCGCAAGGCAAGCTTTACATTGATGTCGTTAAAACCAAAGTCGGCATACACCTGCATGGCGACCTGGTTAAAACGGGTCACCTCGTCTTGCACTTGGTCTTCGGTACAAAAAATATGCCCATCGTCTTGAGTAAAGCCGCGCACGCGCATGATGCCATGCAGCGCGCCCGAGCTTTCGTTGCGGTGGCAAGCGCCAAATTCACCATAGCGCATGGGCAGGTCACGGTAGCTTCGCAGATCGCTCTTGAACACCTCAATGTGGCCGGGGCAGTTCATGGGCTTTAAGGCGTAGTCGCGCTTTTCCGACTCGGTGGTGAACATGTTCTCTTTGTAGTTTTCCCAGTGGCCCGATTTTTCCCAAAGTTTGCGGTCCAAAATCTGGGGGCAGCGAATTTCTTGGTAACCGCCGTCCACATACACCTTGCGCATGTACTGCTCGACCTGCTGCCACATTTGCCAGCCCTTGGGGTGCCAAAACACCAAACCCGGCGCTTCATCTTGCATGTGGAACAAATCCAGCTGCTTGCCCAACTTGCGATGGTCTCGCTTCTCGGCCTCTTCAAGGCGATGCAGGTATGCAGCCAGGTCTTCTTTTTTGGCCCAGGCCGTACCATAAATACGCTGCAACATTTCGTTGTTGGAGTTACCGCGCCAATAGGCCCCAGCCACCTTCATCAACTTGAAATGCTTTAGCTTGCCAGTGCTGGGCACGTGAGGCCCCCGGCACAAATCGATAAATTTGCCTTCGCGGTAGAGGGAAATTTTTTCGTTGCTGGGGATGCTGGCAATAATTTCTGCCTTGTAAATTTCGCCCTGCGCTTTGAAAAACTTGACCGCTTCATCGCGATCCCATTCCTCGCGCACCACCACCTCATCGAGCTTGGCGAGCTCCTGCATTTTCTTCTCGATGGCTTCAAGGTCTTCAGGCGTAAAAGCACGCTCGTAAGAAAAATCGTAATAAAAACCGTCGTCAATCACAGGGCCAATGGTGACCTGCGCGGTGGGAAACAACTCCTTAACAGCATAGGCCAGCAAGTGGGCTGTGCTGTGGCGAATCATGTCCAGGCCGTCATCGTCCTTGTCGGTCACGATGGCCAGGCTGGCATCGTGTTCAATGGTGTAAGAGGTATCAACCAGTTTGCCATCTACATTGCCGGCCAAGGCCGCCTTGGCCAAACCGGGACCAATGCTGGCAGCCACGTCGGCCACAGTCACGGGTTGTTCAAAAACGCGTTCAGAGCCGTCAGGCAGGCGGACTACTGGCATATTTACACACCTTCAAATGAAATTTTGGGCAAAAAAAAAGCGCGGAGCATGCCGCACTTCGATTTTATAGCCTTCGCAATTTGGCCAACAAACTTTACGGCCAACGGCGCCGCATTCACCCTGCCACTGAGGCAGTGGTAGGCGCGATTGGACTCGAACCAACGACCCCCACCATGTCAAGGTGGTGCTCTAACCAACTGAGCTACGCGCCTGCGCCGAAGGGGTGTGATTGTACATCACGGGCCAGGAATGTCAATCAACTCATTCCGTTCACCATGCTGATTGGACCCCCAAAGCAAGTTGACAAAGCCAGCGGGCAACGTTAATTTTGACAACACTTATTGTCACTTAACCCCTACAGGCTATTTTTATGACCACTGCCCCTAACCCCAAAATGTTTGAGTCCATGCGCAAAGTCATGAATGGCTTTTGGATCGTGGTGCCCGCCTACTTGTTGCTTAGCCTGGTTATGCCTTTTTTGTTGATTTTGGCGCTGATGCTGTTGGTGGCTCACACGCTAGAGCTGCCCATTGCCTTTTTGCGCTTGAAGGGTAAAAACCTGCCAGCTTCCGAGGTGGTCGGCAAAACACTGCTTTATGGTTTTACCTGGTGGTTACCCAAAAGCCTGGAGGGCAAACGCTAACCCCCAAGGCGCCGAAAACCCTTCGTTTGTAAAAAAAGTGTCATTGCACTGTCACAACAAGGTCAAAGTGGGCGCGTTTAATGGGCTCCATGAGAAAAACATGGAACCCGACAATGCGCCCAGCCTCACTGGACTTCAACAAACGCCTCATTGAGCAGTTGTTTGCCAAAGCCCCGCTTGAGGCTGAACCCACTTCCGCCGCGCTGCAACCCTCGGCACAAGCCATAAAAGACCAAGAAGTGGCGGATCACCGCTACCGCACCATCTGGATATCGGATATTCACCTGGGCACGCCGGGTTGCCAGGCCGGTGCCCTGCTGCATTTTTTAAAACACAACGAATGCGACACCCTGTACCTGGTCGGGGACATCATCGATGGCTGGCAGTTGCGCAAAGGCTGGTATTGGCCGCAAAGCCACAATGACGTCATCCAAAAGGTGCTTAGAAAAGCGCGAAAAGGCACCAAGGTGGTATTTATACCGGGCAACCACGACGAAGCCGCCCGGCAGTTTGCCGGGCTGACATTTGGCGATATTCCGATTCTGGAAAGCGCCGTTCACACCACTGCCGATGGCAAGCGCCTATGGGTTGTGCACGGCGATGAGTTCGACCAGGTGGTGCGCTATGCCAAATGGCTGGCTTACCTTGGGGACACGCTTTACAACTTTGCGCTCACGCTAAACCGCTTGCTGAATCATGTACGCATCAAGCTGGGTTACCCGTACTGGTCGCTGTCTCAATACTTAAAGCACCAGGTAAAAAACGCGGTGAATTTTATTCTTGAATTTGAAAATGCGCTGGTTCACGAGGCCAGACAACAAGGTTACGACGGCGTGGTGTGTGGCCACATCCACAAGGCAGAAATCAAAGAGGTAGACGGCCTGCTTTACTGCAATGACGGAGACTGGGTAGAAAGCCTGACCGCCCTGGTTGAAAAACCCTGTGGCACACTCGAGATTGTGCACTGGCCCCACCGTGACCCAATCATCACAAAAACAAAGGCCATTGAAGCGGCCAAGGTGGGTTAAACCATGCGCATACTGATCACCACCGACGCATGGGCACCGCAGGTCAATGGCGTGGTGCAAACCCTCACCCAAGTGGTTAAACATTTGCGCGAACAAGGCCATGTGGTGCTGGTGGTTCACCCGGGTCAATTTAAAACGGTGCCCTGCCCCACCTACCCCGAAATTCGGCTTGCCCTGTGGCCCTGGCGTGGCCTGCAGCACGCTTTACAAACGTTTGAACCCCATGCCGTGCACATTGTCACCGAAGGTCCCATCGGCCTGGCGATGCGCCTGCTGGCACGCCGCAAGGGGCTGCCCTTCACCACGGCTTACCACACGCAATTCCCAGAATATGTCAAAGCACGCACTGGCATACCTGTGCGCTTGACTGCGGCCCTGCTCCGGTGGTTTCACAAGCCCGCCAAGGCCGTGATGGTGCCCACGCAATCGGTGATTCAAACCCTTCAAAGTCGCGGTCTTCACAACTGCGTGTTGTGGCAACGGGGCGTTGATTTACAACGCTTCAACCCCGCCCCCAGTGCTGCGGCCAAACACCTCAACTACTGCCCCAAAGCGCTGACACAAGAGGATCCACAACAGGTGGAGGTGTTGAAGCGTTTAGAAAAGACGCATGTGCAAAAGCCAGTGTTTTTGTACGCAGGCCGAGTGGCCATCGAAAAAAACCTGGAGGCTTTTTTAGGTCTGGATTTGCCCGGCGAAAAATGGGTGGGCGGGGATGGACCAGCCCGAAAAACCCTGGAAAAAACGTACCCCAATGCGCGATGGTTTGGCATGCTGAATCACGCGGCATTGGCCGAACTGTATCGGCATGCCGATGTGTTTGTGTTCCCAAGCCAAACCGACACCTTTGGCTTGGTGTTGCTGGAGGCCATGGCCTGCGGTTGCCCTGTGGCGGCCTTCCCGGTCAACGGTCCACTGGATGTGGTGGGGCAAAGTGGTGCAGGGGTGCTGGGTTGGGATCTGCAAGAAGCCGCACTGGCTGCCTTAAAAATAGACCGCCAAATCCCCCAGCGACACGCCAGGCAATTCACCTGGGCAAATTGCACCAATCAATTTTTGGGGCACCTGGCCCCCATCGGTTTACAAGTGGGCGCACACCATCGGCCAGCGGGCCTCAGCAAAGCCTCAAGCCCCAAAGCCAAACAGCAAACCAGCTCGCAATGACCTACCCTCCTGAGGGCCGTCACAATTGCCTATAATAGGCGCAGACCATCCATTAAAAACAGACCAACCTCAGGAGCATTGCAACGTGGGATTCCTCGCTGGCAAAAAAATTCTTATCACCGGCCTGCTATCAAACCGGTCCATTGCCTACGGCATCGCCAAAGCCTGCCACCGTGAAGGTGCACAACTGGCCTTCACTTACCAAACTGAACGGTTTGTAGACCGGGTCACCGAAATGGCCGCCGAATTCGATTCCAAACTGGTGTTTCCTTTGGATGTGGCGGAAGACGCACAAATTGAAAACCTGTTCACCGAACTGGCAAAGCATTGGGATGGTTTGGATGGCCTGGTGCACGCCATCGGTTTTGCCCCCCGTGAGGCCATTGCTGGCGACTTTTTAGAGGGCATTTCACGCGAAGCTTTCCGCATCGCTCATGATATTTCTGCTTACAGTTTTCCGGCGCTGGCCAAAGCAGCCTACCCCATGATGCAGGGCCGCGAAGGCGCTCTGCTCACCTTGAGTTATCTGGGGGCAGAGCGCATGGTGCCCAACTACAACACCATGGGTTTGGCCAAGGCCTCACTGGAAGCTTCGGTGCGTTACCTGGCCGAGTCACTGGGCCCCAAGGGCATTCGCGTCAATGGTATTTCTGCAGGCCCCATCAAAACGCTGGCTGCTGCCGGCATCAAAGGATTCGGCAAAATTTTGCACGCGGTAGAAGAAGCTGCCCCCCTTCGACGCAATGTCACCATTGACGATGTGGGCAATGTGGCCGCATTTATGTTGTCAGATCTTGCACGGGGTATTACCGCCGAAATTACCTACGTGGACGCTGGCTACAACACAGTCGTGAGCGGCATGGCCGAGTAAGCCCCATGGCCAGCAGCAGTACCCACGCCAATGAACCCGTGCTTCGGGTGCAAGGTTTATCCAAAACCTTGGGTGGGGTGCGGCTTTTTGAAGACGTCTCGCTCACCCTAAACAGCGGGCAAAGCCTTGCTGTGGTGGGCGAGTCGGGCAGCGGCAAATCCACCCTGCTTCACCTCATGGCAGGCTTGGACCAGCCCGACCAAGGCACGGTTCAGTGGCATGGTCAGCAGCTGGCCAAGCTCACCCAAGCCAAGTTGGCTGCGCTGCGCATTGCGCATGTGGGTTTAGTATTTCAGGCCTATTACCTGATGCCCCACCTCAACGCATTGCAAAACGTAGAACTCCCCTTTTTGCTGGCAGGCAAGCAGCCTGAGGCAAAACGCGCGCTTGCTTTGCTGAATATGGTTGGCATGGCGCACAAAGCCCATGCTTTTCCTCGAGAACTATCCGGCGGGGAACAACAACGGGTGGCGATTGCCCGCGCCTTGGCTTTGCGGCCACCCTTGATCCTGGCTGACGAGCCCACCGGCAACCTCGATGAAGACAACGCCGAAAAGGTATTGCAGGTCTTGCTCAACGCATGCAGCCAAGAGGGCAGCAGTTTGGTGATGGTCACCCACTCCACGCACGCGGCCGGCGCCCTTGCGCAACAACTGCGATTGGCCCAACACCACCTCAGCGTTGGGCGGTAAGCGCATGCGCTGGCCAGTTGCAATTCGGCTGCGCTGGCAACTGTTGCTGGGCGCATTAAAAGACCAGCCTTTAAAATGGAGCATCGCCACCTTGGCGATTGCGGTTGGGGTTGGCTTGGGTTTGGCTGTGCATTTGATTCACCAGCACGCCCTGACTCAATTCAACAGCGGGGTGCGGCAATTCGCGGGTGTGGCCGATGTGCAGTGGTTGCCCCACAGCCAATTGCTGCCAGAGTCAGCGCTTGAAACTGCTGTGCAATGGCCCGACGTGGGTGTGGCCTCGCCAGTCATCGACCTGATGGTAAAACTTGAGGGGCTCGACCAACCCGTGCGCTGGCTGGGCCTTGACCTGTTTACCGCCGCACTGGTCACACCCAACCTGTTGGGCCAAGCATTCGACCAAGACGCACAAGCCAGCTTGGGCAACATTCCCATGCTAAACGACAGCAATGCCTTCGTAAGCCCTGCCTTACTGCAAGCCCTGCAACAAGGCGATGGCGCCCCCCCCAGCAGGCTAATGAGTTTGCACGAGGGGAAGGCGCAGCACTGGACCCTGGCAGGCACTGTACCCGCCGCTGGCGCTGGTCAACTGTTGGTCGTGAGTGACATTGCCGCGGTCCAGGCTTTTTTTGGCAAGCTGGGTAAGCTCAGCCGCATCGACCTAAAACTGCGCGAGGGCGTGGGCACGCAGGCATTTATAGATGCCCATAACCCAGACATCGCGGCCTTGGGCAGGCTGGAAACTCCAGCCGACCAAGGCAGTCGAGGGGCCAGTGTTTCGCAGGCCTACCGGGCAAATTTATCCATATTGGCCATGGTGGCCCTGCTCACAGGCGGGTTTTTAAGCTTTTCCACGCAAATGCTGGCTGTGGCCCAACGCGCAAGGCAATGGGCCTTGCTGGC
>NZ_CAXQZX010000114.1:0-60878 GCF_964228395.1 Limnobacter sp. | reverse complement strand
AACACGCCTCGGCCCCTCGGTGTGGGCCAAACCGGGCGGGCTGCCCTGAATCGGCCTGCGCGGCCTGTGCCACCCCAGCCCCGGCGCTGCGCGAGGCACCTCAGCGGCCTTCGCTTGCCCAGAAGCCAGCAGGGGCCAATGCCCCTGCAGCGACCTTCAGGACAATCTGCCCGACCGTGCCAAGAATGAACGGTGCCCCCCAAGGGGCAGAGGCCCGACCCGACCTCAGTTTTGGAGGGCGGGCCTCAGTTCAGGCGAGGCTCAGGGAGGGATCAACAGATTGGCCGTCGCAAAGGGGCATGGACCTGCTTGCTTCAAGGAGCAAGCGAACCACACAGGCGGGCGCAATCATCGACATGGTCCTGCTGGCTTCAGGGAGCAAGCGAACTGAATAGGCCCGCGAATCATGGGCATGAACCTGCTTGGCGTCAAAGAGCAGACGAGACGGGTCACTTGAGCCCCGCCCTGCCTGCCGGCCTGGGCACCAAAATGACCGCCATGGCCCCCAGAATCAACCCCAAAGCGAGGAAGTCTGGCCAACGAGGTACCTCGCCCAAAAAGAGGCTGCCCGACATCACCCCCACCACCGGGATGATCATGATGGACAAACTCGACACCACCGGCGGCAGTGATTTTGCCAAACTGAACCAAGCCACTTGGCAGAATGCAAACACACCAAAGGCGTTATAAAAAATGGGCCACCATTCCGACCAGGCTTGCGGGGGCCCCACCTCGGTGCCTTCCAGCCAAAAGGCTGCGGTGCCCATGGCCACAATGGTCGCTGGCATCATGGCGTGGGTAAACGTTAGCGCGTGTAAGCCGGTGGGGAAACGACGTATCAAGGTGGTGCCAAAACCCCAGCAGGCGGCCGCAATCAGCATCAGGACCACGCCCAGCGGGCTTCCCGCAATGGCCGCAAATTCAGACGACAACAAGAGCATGGCTGCCACCATGGCCAGGCATAGCCCCACCCAACCCCGGCGGCCAACTGGGTGCGCAAACAGTAAGCCCGAAAGCACAGCCCAAACGGGCATGGTGTAGCCCAAAATGGCCGCCCGGCCCGAACTTAATTCCTTCACAGCCAAAATGCAAAACAGGTGCCAGCCAATCATATTGGGTACGCAAAGCAAGGCCACCCTGCCCCACATGGCGCGCGGCACACGCAGTGAAATGTTCATTTGCCGGGCCACCACCCACATGGCGACCATGCCAAACACCATGCACAAAGTGCGAAAGTGCAGAGGCGGGTACTGGGTTACGGCGTATTTCATCACAGGCCAATTCAGGCCCCAAATGGCGGTAATGCCCAAAAGCAACTGGATTTGCCGAAGAGTTAAGGAGGCTGCTGGCACTTTAGTGAACGATCATTCAGTAATGCGCCCCAGTGTAGTGCATCTCCAAACCCTTGCCCCTAGGGGCTTGCCCTGATCCTGTACAATGCGTGGCTAATGCACTCGACTTTTCGCGCAATGGCCAACCCACGCTTTTCCCAATTCAGCACCTTTACCCAGCGCCTTGCGCACAGTTGGCAGCACAGCAACTCCATGTTGTGCGTGGGCCTGGACCCCGACGTGTCCCGAATGCCCGAGGGCTATGGCAGCAGCCCCGCAGAAATAGAGCGGTTTTGCAAAGCAATTATTCAAGCCACGGCCCAATACGCCTGTGCCTTCAAGCCCCAAATTGCTTACTTTGCTGCCAACAAAGCCGAGGCGGCGCTAGAAAACCTGATCGCTTATGCCAACGAAGTGGCGCCGCACGCCACCACCATTCTGGACGCTAAACGCGGGGACATCGGAGCCACCGCCAAGCAGTACGCCATTGAGGCCTTCGAACGCTATGCAGCCGACAGCGTCACCTTGAGCCCTTACATGGGCAGTGACTCGGTTGAGCCCTACCACGCCTACCCAGACCGCGGACTGTTTTTGTTGTGCCGCACCTCCAACCCCGGCGGCAACGACCTGCAGTTTTTGAGCACCCAAAACGCAGAGCCGCTTTACCAAACAGTGGCCAAATTGGCCACCGGCCCGTGGAACCCCCACCGGCAAGTGGGCCTGGTGGTGGGCGCAACCTATCCCGAAGAGGTGAAAACAGTGCGCAGCCTGGTGGGCGATGCCCCCCTGTTGGTGCCTGGCATTGGGGCACAGGGCGGCGATCTTCAAAACACAGTTAAAAATGGGCTGTGCAGCCAAGGCTGGGGGCTGTTGATCAATTCTTCCCGAGCCATTTTATACGCCAGTGGCAAGGCCGACTTTGCCAGTGCGGCAGAAGCCGAAGCACGCCGCACCCGTGAGGCCATTTTGGCCGCCAAAGCCGCAGCGCTTTCGGGCTAGAATTTATACACACCAACACAAATACACGCGCCAGGCTCACAGAGGCCCACTCAAAGGACCCACCAGCGCGGGGAGACATGGGATGAAAATACTACTGGCCGAAGACGACAGCCTGTTGTCTGAGGGTTTGTCGCAATCGTTGCGGCAAGCAGGCTACGCCGTGGATTGCATGTTCAACGGAGGCGAGGCCGACACGGCGCTCACCACCATGAACTACGACCTGCTGATCCTCGACCTGGGTTTGCCCAAGATGAGTGGCCTTGAGGTGTTGCGCCGCTTGCGTGCTCGCAACAACAACATGCCCGTGCTTATTCTGACCGCTGCAGACAGCGTGGAGCAGCGCGTGCAGGGCCTGGACGCCGGTGCCGACGACTACATGGCCAAACCTTTTGAGCTTAAAGAACTTGAAGCCCGCGTGCGCGCGCTCACCCGCCGCGGCAACGGCGGCGGTGCCAGCGTGTGGAAACACGGGCCATTGACCTTTGACCAGGTTGGCCGCATTGCCTACATCAATGACGACATGCTCGATTTGTCGGCCCGTGAAGTGGGTTTGCTGGAAATTTTGCTGCAACGGGTGGGCCGTTTGGTCAGCAAAGAACAATTTGTAGACCACCTGTGCGAGTGGGGCGAAGAAGTCAGCAACAACGCCATCGAGGTGTATATTCACCGCCTTCGCAAAAAAATCGAGGTAAGTGGCATTCGCATTGCCACAGTGCGTGGCCTGGGTTATTGCCTTGAAAAGTACACCGACAAAGAGCCTGCCTCGAATGCATAAAGCGCAGGCTTTTGCACACACCCAACTGGCAGGGGGTTAAGCGCTTGGCTTGGTACAAACGCAACCCGCTGGCCACCGGCAAGCTGCAACGCCGCTCCCTGTTTGGCGAGATTCTCGACTGGATGCTGGCCCCCCTGCTCATTCTGTGGCCCATGAGCATTGGGGTGACCTACTTGGTCGCCAAATCCATCGCAAACGACCCTTTTGACCATATTCTGGACGACAAAATCACTGCGCTGGCCCAAGAGGTGGCGGCACAATCGGCAGATACATCCTTTGTACTGCCCACGCAGGCCATGGAAATTTTATTGGCTGACGGCACCGACCAACTTCGGGTGCAGGTGGTGGGCAAAGACGGCTCTTTTTTGCTGGGCGATGAACGCACTTTGCCGGTGCCTGTCCGCGACCCGCGCCAAATCGGGGTGATTAATTTTAGGGACCTGGTGGTCAATGGGGAAGATTTCCGCGCGGGCCACCTGTGGATCGAATTGCCCGAGGCGGGTGATGACCGCTTCATGCTCATTCAAATTGCCGAAACCCTGGGCAAGCGCGAGAGCCTGGCCAACGAGATCATCAAAGGCGTCATCTTGCCGCAGTTTGTCATTTTGCCATTGGCCGTGTTGCTGGTGTGGTTTGGCTTGTCGCGTGGCATTGCACCGCTAAACACCCTGCTGGATGTAATCCGCAACCGCAAACCGGACGACCTCAGCGCGCTACACACCAAAGACACGCCCGAAGAGCTGCTACCCGTAATTAGCGCCTTGAACGACCAGTTGCAGCGCCTGGAGCACACCATCGACGCACAAAAGCGATTTGTGGCCGACGCCGCCCATCAGCTTAAAACCCCTTTGGCGGGCCTGCGGATGCAGGTGGAACTGCTCAGCGACGAAACCGACCCGGCCGCGCGCGCACGCAGCTTGCGCCGCCTAAAGTTGGGTACCGAACGCTCCACCCGCTTGGTGAACCAACTGTTGGCCTTGGCCCGCACAGAGGCACCCTCGGTGCTGCAGTTTGAGCAACTGGACATTACCCACATTGCCCGAGCCGTTACCCGCGATTTTGTGCCCGACGCCATGAACAAACACATTGACCTGGGCGTGGAAGTGCCGGATCACCCAGTGTTTGTCAACGGTCAAACCCTGATGCTGACCGAGATGCTCAAAAACCTGGTGGAGAACGCCCTGCGCTACACCCCCGAAGGTGGTTGCGTGACCGTGCGCGTGGACGACAGCCCACAACGCGAAGCCATTGTGCTGGAGGTGGAAGACGACGGCCCGGGTATCCCCGCTGGCGAACGCAACCTGGTGTTTGACCGCTTTTACCGCGTGCTGGGCACCAGCGAAGATGGCTCCGGCCTTGGGCTGGCCATTGTTCAAGAAACTGCCGACCGTCACAATGCCCATGTGAGCATCCACAACAACCCCCGCGCCACCCAGCCCGAGCGCCCGGGCACGGTGATGCGGGTGAGTTTCCCGCCCCACCAGCGGCAAGCCGAAGAGTGATTGACTACAATAGAAGCAATTTAACAGCAGCACCCACCCAAACCGCATGAGAGCAAAAAGCAGCGAATGGCAAGCGCCAGAAGACGATAACCACAAACTGGCCAACCTGTGCGGCCCGGTGGATGCCAACTTGAGGCAAATCGAAGCCGCGTTGCAAGTCAAAATTGCGCGACGCGGCAGCATGCTCAATGTGCAGGGCGACCGCGAAAACGCACGCCAGGCCATTCTGCTGATCAACCACTTTTTTGATAAAAGCGAGCGGCCTGTTACCACGGACGAAATCCAATTGGCTTTGGTGGAGCTAAAAAACACCAATACCCTGGCCAGCCCGCAAGAACCCACCGTGGTGCTGGGGCAAGACGAAGGCGTGGTGTTGCGCACCAAGCGCGGCGACCTGCAACCGCGCACCGCCCGACAAAAAGATTACCTGAAGGCTGTGCTGGAACACGACCTGACGTTTGGCATTGGGCCAGCGGGTACCGGCAAAACCTACCTGGCCGTGGCCTGCGCGGTAGACGCACTGGAGCGCGATGCCATCAAACGCATTATTTTGACCCGACCTGCCGTAGAGGCAGGCGAGCGCCTGGGCTTTTTGCCCGGAGACCTCAACCAAAAAGTCGACCCTTACCTGCGCCCGTTGTACGACGCCCTCCACGACCTGGCAGGCTATGACCGTGTGCAAAAATGGTTTGAGCGCAATGTGATTGAAATCGCCCCCCTGGCTTACATGCGTGGCCGAACCCTCAACCACGCCTTTGTGATTTTGGACGAGGCACAAAACACCACGCCAGAACAAATGAAAATGTTCCTGACCCGAATTGGCTTTGGCAGCAAGGCGGTCATCACAGGCGACATCACCCAAATCGACCTGCCCAAAGGGCAGCAAAGCGGGCTGGTGCAAACCCAGCATGTGCTGCGCAATGTCAAAGGCATCGCATTTACCTATTTCACAGCGCAAGACGTGGTTCGTCACCCCCTGGTGGCCCGCATTGTCGAGGCCTACGAGCGCTTCAACAACCCCGAGCGTGCCCGCACCAGTGTGCAAGCCGACGACAACGAAACCGAATGAACACCAAAGCCACCAAGCGAGCCACCCCGCCAATCAGCGTTGCCATTCAATGGACTGAGGAAGCCGATCATCCGCCCTTTTCTGAATTGGACAATGCCCAAATTCGGCGTTGGGCCAAGGCTTGTTTTTTAGATCCTTCTGAGATCACCATTCGCATGGTTGGCCCTGCTGAAGCCCAGCAACTCAACCGTGACTTCCGTGGCAAAGATTACGCCACCAACGTGCTGACCTTCCCCATGGACCTGCCTGCGCTGGGGCCAGGCAGCGGCCTGCCCACGTTCATGGCCGATATTGTGATTTGCCCAGCCGTGGTGGAGCGTGAAGCCAAGGAGCAAGACAAACACCCTTTTGACCACCTTGCCCACCTGGTGGTGCATGGCTGCCTGCATGCTCAAGGCTATGTGCACGAAACCGACGCTCAGGCCGAGTTGATGGAAAACAAAGAAATTGAAATTTTAAAAAGATTCAAAATTTCAAACCCTTACGTCAACCAAGGTTGAGGGGCACGGCGAGGCGTGCGTAGTTGGCACAGTTTTTTGAAGCCCAAGCCTTGACGGCTTTTAATTTTTAAACCATAATCGCGGTCTTTGGTTAGGGCGACGCCCGCTAAGCCAAAGGGTCGTTAGCTCAGTTGGTAGAGCAGAGGACTTTTAATCCTTTGGTCGCAGGTTCGAATCCTGCACGACCCACCAAAATTCAAAAGGCCCGCATTAGCGGGCCTTTTTACTTTGCGCTGCAATCAAAAGCCTGTACTTACCTTGGCCCCTGCGCCACCAAAAACATCTCCACCATGTCGGCCAACTTGCGCAGCATGCACAACTGGGCTCGGCCAAACTCACGTGGCTCGTGATCAATCACACACAAGGTGCCCACTTTTGCATCTTTGACGCGCAATGGCATGCCCACATAACTACGAATATGCGGCGCATGGGTCACCAGGACGTTGTTCTTAAAACGATCATCGACAGTGGTGTTGGGCACCACCAAAGGCTCATCGCCCAAAATTGTGTGAGCACAAAAAGCCACTTCGCGAGGGGTTTCACGCACATTCAAACCCTTCATGGCCTTAAACCACTGGCGGTTTTCGTCCACCAAGCTTACGGCGGCCACCGGCGCTTTAAGTGCTTTTGCGGCCAAACCCACCGCCACGTTAAAACACAGTTCCGAGGGGGTGTCCAAAATATCAAGGCTGCGCAATACGCCGAGCCGCTGCGCTTCATCAACAGGTATGGGGGCTACTTGCATGGGCGTCTCCAGGTCTTGTAAGTTTTTGTAAGGTGTGGCCCATCGTAGCCCTTTTGGGATTGATTTAAAAGCCCTTTTTGGTCAACAAGCTTCAATTGTTAAATTACATTTCTTAAATTTACATTAAACATAGAAGTAAAATATCGGAATATTTTCCTTATTTTTCAATATCTTCATAAAACATACCACGAACACCCCTCCGTTTGAAGCCCCCTTCATTTTACATTTCACACAATAATCGAAGTAAGACGATACTGAATCCGTATGGCGCAAAACGGAGGATGCATATTCTTTTGCCCATGGGTTATTTCCCGTTAAACGGCAACTTCGTTTTGAGTAAACAACATGAACATGAGCTTAAAAAAACTGCTGCTTGCAGGCTTCGCATTCAGCGCAATCTTGACTGGGGTGGTCGGCGCCGTGGGTCTGTCCAACATGAAAAACATTGGCGAGGCTGCCGACAAACTGTACGAAAAAGAAATGATGGGCTTGTCGTATGTCAAAGAAGCCAACTTGCACCTGTTTGCTGCAGGGCGCGATTGGCGACAGGCGATCCTGTCGGGCAACCTGCAAGCCCGGCAAACAGCCTTAGACGCACTGCATGCCAGCAATGCCAAAATAAAATCCGAGTTCGACAAGGCCAAGCCCCTGTTCTACACAGAAAAAGGCAAGGCCACCATTGCCATGGCCGAGCAAGCACACCAAGCGTGGTGGGCCGATGTGCAAGCCCTGGAAGCTGCCATTAAAAACGCGCCCTATCAAACCATGGGGGCCGAATTGAGCGAAAAAATCACCCAAGTGCGAGCGCGTACCACCACCGTGGATGAGGCCTTTCACACCTTGTCTGAATTCAAGGTGGTGAACTCACAAAACGCGGTGCAAACCATGCGCGACAGCTACGAAACCTCGCGTAACTTTTTGTTTGCTTTTGTTGGCATCGCTTTTGCCATGGGCATTGGCGTGGGCTTTTTCATCACCCGGTTTGTGTTGGGCAAAATTGGGGGGGAGCCAGCTGATGCGGCCGAGTTGGTCAAAGAAATTGCCACTGGCGACATGACAGTTGAAATTCCCTTGCGCAAAGGCGACACATCCAGCCTGCTCTACCACATGCGCCAAATGACACAACGCCTGGCGGAGGTGGTGTCTGAGGTGCGCAACAGCTGCGACAGCTTGGCCACCGCCAGCGGTCAAATCAGCTCAACCTCACAGAGCCTTTCCAGCGCCACCAGCCAGCAGGCGGCCAGCGTAGAAGAAACGACCGCCTCCATTGAACAAATTAGCTCCAGCATCACCCAAAACTCGGACAACTCACGCGTCACCGCCGACATTTCCACCAAGGCAGCCAAAGACGCCGAGGAAGGCGGCAAGGCCGTGGCTGGCACCGTAGAAGCCATGCGCAGCATCGCCGACAAAGTGATGATCATTGACGACATTGCTTACCAAACCAATTTGCTGGCCCTGAATGCCGCCATTGAGGCCGCCCGCGCCGGGGAGCATGGCAAAGGCTTTGCCGTGGTGGCCACTGAGGTGCGCAAGCTCGCTGAGCGCAGCCAAGAAGCTGCCCAAGAAATTGGCAAACTGGCCGAGCGCAGCGTGGACGTGGCCGAGCGCGCGGGCGGATTGTTGAATCAAATTGTGCCCGACATCAAGCGCACCAGCGACCTGGTGCAAGAAATTACCGCGGCCAGCGACGAGCAAAAAATGGCAGGCCAACAAATTAACAATGCCATGACCCAACTGAGCCAAATTACGCAGCAAAATGCCAGCGCCAGCGAGGAGCTTGCCGCCACGGCGGAAGAAATGAATGACCACGCCACCCAACTGCAACACCTGGTGTCGTTTTTTAAAACCCATGCTGGCAACACCAGCCAAGGCGCGGCCAACAAGCGCCGGGCCGCGGCTCACTCAATGGCCGCCACGCGCAGCGGCGCCCGCCCCGCCTTAGCGGTTGTCGACAAAGACTTTGCAGAGTTTTAACTGGCTACATGCCAAACAACAGGCAAAGCATGCGTGTATGCGTCTTGAAGCTTAAAGAAAAAGAAGAGGCAAGAAGCACCGGGTTCTTTTTGGATGACTTTGGGGGAGATGTGGGAGACTCCCTAAATGTAAATCCAATAACAATCAACAGTTTACATTTGTTTTAACAATGTAAACAGAGCGCCGATCCATGCACAACGAGCCACTTGCAGTCACTGCCAGCCATCCAGGAAGCGCCTACCGAATCTATCCCAGCTTGCATGACCAGTTGCTGGACCTGGCAGAGCTGGCCGCCAAAGTATGCCGGGCATCCAAGGTGAGTATTGAGCTTTACGCCCCGGCCCAAATCTGGGAGGGCCCGCCACAGCGAGGTGCCCCTGGCACCACCCAACAAGCAGCCAGCCTTGAAATTGCCCTGCAAACCGGCAACGGCCCAGCGGTGGGGGTGATGCGGGTTTTTGGTCTTGAAGACGGCGCTTGCCCCCAAGCCACTGAAGAATCGCTACAGTGCGTGGCTCGCCTGGTGCTTGGCTTGTTGAACACCAGCCGACTGCAGCAGGAAGCCGAGCGTGCATCGCTTGAGCTGGATGCCCTTTTGGAAGAACTCCCTGGGGGAGTGGTCACTTGCGATGCGGATGGTAACCTAGCCCGATTTAACCGCGCCGCCCGCAATTGGCATGGGGCCGACCCCCGCAGCATGCCCCCCGAGCAGTGGAGTGTACAGTTTGATCTGTTTGAGGGCGATGGCCACACCCACATGGCCACGGACCGCATTCCCCTGCGACGCGCCTTCATGGGTGATGTCATCGACAACCAATTGCTGGTGATCAAAGCCAAAGGCCAGCCGCCCCGCAGCGTGCAGTGCAGTGGCCGTCAGCTTACTTCACCGAATGGAGAGCGAATTGGCGCCATGATCGTGATGCACGACATCACCGAACTGCGTCAAATTCAAAGCGCCTGGAAGCATGCCATGGGTCGCCTGGAGGCCATCATCAACGCCTCCAGCGATGTGGCCATTGTTGCCACCGACACCGAGGGGCGCATCAACCTGTTCAACACGGGGGCACAAATGATGCTGGGCTACGCCGAGGGCGAAATGATCGGCAAAACGCCCGAGGTGTTTCACCTGGGCTCTGAAGTGGCGCAGCGCGCGCGCGAGCTTTCTGCAGAAACGGGCTTGCGCATTCACGGCTTTGAAGCCTTTGTGCACAAAAGCAGAAGCCAAACCTCTGAAACATTAAACTGGACCTATGTGTGCAAAGATGGATCGCACAAAACAGTGCGACTGGCGGTCAGCGCGGTGCGCGAACCCAAAGGGGGCATCGTGGGGTTTTTGGGGGTGGCCGTGGACATCACCAATTTGCTGGCCGCCCAACAGAACGCCTGGCTTTCCAGCCGGCGCTTCTCGGGCGCGTTTGACTCTGCGGCCAACGGCATGGCCTTGGTGTCGTTACAAGGGCATTGGATCGAGGTCAATGAATCGCTTTGCAAACACCTGGGCTACAACCGGGCCGAACTGGAAAACCTCACCTTCCAGGACATCACTCACCCCGACGACCTGCAACTGGACATGAACCTGGTGCAAGCTTTGATGAACGACAACATCAAGCACTACACCATGGAAAAGCGCTACTTGCGAAAAAACCGGCAGTGGATGTGGGCCAGGCTGGCCGTGGCCTTGGTGCGTGACGAACAAGGCGAGCCAGTGCATTTTGTATCGCAAATCACAGACATTACCCGTGAGCGCGAAACCCAGGAAGCCTTGAAGGAATCCGAAGCCCGCCTGCGTGGATTGTTTGAACGCACCCCCTTGGGCATTGTGCTGCACGATGCCAACACCGGGCAGATTTTGGACTCCAACCCCACCATGACCGCCCTAAGCGGGCACAGCCCCTACGCCCTGCGAGAGATGAACCTGCTGCACCTTACCCCCCTGGAGCACCAGGCGCGCGAAATGGCGGCCATCTCAGAACTGTTCACCAACGGCGATACCCAATACGGCCCTCTGGAAAAAGACCTGCTAACGGCCAACGGAAACCGTTTGCCTGTGCGGCAGATGGGGAGCATGGTGCGCGACCCCCGCGGCGACATGGGCGTGGTGTGGACGGTGGTGGAAGACATCAGCGAACACCGCAGAATTGAAAAACTGCAGCGCGAATTCATTGCCACAGTGAGCCATGAATTACGCACCCCCTTGAGCAGCATCAATGGTGCTTTGTTGTTGCTCAAATCGGGAGTCACCGGCGACCTCAACGAAGAACAAACCGAGCTGGTGGACATGGGTGTGAGCAACGGCGAACGCCTGCTCAAAATTGTGAACGACCTGCTGGACATGGAAAAGCTGCTGGCCGGCAAAATGAACATTCAAATTGCAGACCTGGCCCTGATGCCGCTGATTAAAGAATCGGTCAAGCAAATGACCCCTTATGCCGAGCGCTTTGATGTGAGGCTGCAAATGCGCAACCGCACGGCATGCATGGTGCAGGCTGACCCCGACCGTTTGTTACAGGTGTTGGCCAACCTTTTGGGCAACGCCAGCCGACACTCGCCAGCGGGGGGTTCGGTGCAGGTTGAACACAGTGTGCTGCCCACAGGTGAGGTGCTGATTAGCATCATCAACCCCGGTGAAGGCATTCCCATGCACGTGCGGCAGCGCCTGTTCCAAAAATTTGTGCAAGCACACGACGCCAAGGGTGCAGAGCACCGCGGCACAGGGCTTGGCTTGTCCATCTGCAAGGCGCTCATCGAGCGCATGGGTGGGGTGATTGGCTACGAATCTTTCCCGGGCTACAGCACACGGTTTTGGTTCAAATTGCGCGGCAAAAAGGTCGAGCCCCGCAAACTCAACCCCACGCCCAGTATTTTGTGCATGGACACCGATGCCGACTTTGCCCGCTTCCTGGGGCGCCACATGGAACACATGGTCAGCAAATTTGATACCGTGTCTACATTAAGCGCGGCAGAAGAGCTTTTGAGCACGCGGCACTATGACCTGATTTTTATGAACACCGAGCTGGACGATGGCAATGCCCGGGCCATCATTCCCTCTATTCAAATTTACTGTGCTGACATTCCTGTTGTTGTCACCAGCGGGCACGACCTGCCCTTTGACATGGCCAACAATGTGGTGGCCATTTTCACCCGAGACGAATTGAACATTGATGCCTTGGTGGCACAGGTTCGCCAATTGCTCAACCACGCGGAGGTTCTTGCATGAATTCACCCAGAAAAGTGCTGCATGTTGAAGACGACCCCACCCTGCGCAAACTCGTCAAAATGGCGCTGGAACGCATTGGCGGTATGGAAGTGCTCAGCTGCGAACGCGGATCAGACGCGGTTCGCCAAGCCCCAGACTACAACCCCGATATTATTTTGCTCGACGCCATGATGCCCGAAATGGATGGACCGCAAACCTTCAAGGCGCTTACTTGCACCATGGATTTGAGCAACACCCCAGTGCTGTTCATGACCGCCCGGGTACAAGCCGAGGAATTGGAGGAATACCGTAGCCTGGGGGCTTTTGGAGTGATCCCAAAACCCTTTGACCCCACCACCTTGCATCGGGAACTGGCAGACAATTATCTGCGCTACTTCAATGAGGCTCGCCACTTGATGTAGGAAGGTTTGCAGGCTGTCCCGGGGCAGCTTGCCAGCGATTGCGATACTGCTGGAGTCGCTTGCCTGCCATGGCTTGCTTGAACAAAATGGGCGTTAAAAAGGTGGTAATAATGCCCATCAACACCAAGGTTGAAAACATGGTTGGGCCAATAAACCCTTTTTGGTAGGCAATGCCTGCCACCACAAGCTCCATCACGCCGCGACCATTGAGCACCGCCCCCAAACCCAAGGCCTCGCGGTGCCCCATGCCGGTGATTCGACCACCCCACCACCCTGCAAACAACTTGGTGAGCACCGACACCACAATCACCACAATCGGGAAGTCAAGGTCTTCCACTGCAATGGGGTGCAACTCCAAACCCAGGTAGGCAAAAAACAGGGGCGCCAAAAAGCCATTGGTAATGGACCCCAAAGTGCCTTGAAGCTCTTTATAGCGGCTGGCCATGAAATGCTTTTGGTCCAAAAACAAAGCACCAAAAAACGCACCAATCACAAAGTGAAAGCCCAGCGCCTCACTGACTGTGCCAAACACCAGCACAAACATCACCACCATGCCAAACAAGGCCTCGGGGCCAAAAATGCGAATCACATTCTCAGGAATGCTTTGCACATTCACCTTGTTGTTTTGCAACCATTTTAAAAGGCCGTTGAGCACCAACACCATGGCGCACAACACCATCAATTTGATGGTGGCCACGCCAATGGCGCTAAGTGCATCATCCAGGGTGCGCTGCTCAGGCAAATTCAAAATAATGCCCAAAATAAACAAAGCGGCCACATCGTTGATGACAGCGGTGGCCAGCGCAAATCGTGAAATTGGGGTGTTCAGAATGCCAAGGCCATCCATCAGCTTCACGGCAACTGGCAAAGCTGTGATTGAAATACACAGGCCCAAAAAGACCATGCGCATCACATCCAATTCGTAAGCCACCGCAATGACCACCCCACCGCCAAAGGGGATCAAAAACCCCAGAGCCGCCAACACCAAGCCCCGGCCCTTCATGGCCTGCACAATGTCAGAAAAGCGCATCTCAAGCCCGGCGCTCAAGATGATCAAAAACACAGCAAGCTCAGTGATGGCGGCCAACGCCGCATTGGGCTCGATCAAACCCAAAATGGCTGGCCCCAACAACACGCCCGCCAAAATTTCACCGATGAGCTCGGGCTGGTTGAAACGGGCAAATAATCGCCCGAATATTCGGGCCACCACAATAAGCAGCAGCAAGCTGGAAAGGAGGGTCATGGCGCAAAGGGAGATTAAGCCAAGCGCAGTGTAGCACCGGGTTTGCGCCGCTATTGGAGGCTATCACCCAAACCGTGAAGCAGCACCTCGGTGAGGTGATGCAAGCCCCCCATGGGTTTGCGCACCGCTGGCTCCATGCCATCGGTAAAACCCAAATGGCGAAAACGATTCAGCAATGTTTTGTCGCTGCTAACAATAAACACGGGCACATCCCAAGGGGTTTCCTCGCGGCTAATGCTGCCCGTGGGCTGGTGGTCCCCCACCAAAACATGCACGGTGGGCCGGGCTTGTGGCTGGGCAAAATAACCTGCCAACCAGGTGTGGGCATAGTTGATGCTGCGGTAGAAATCGGGGCGCATGTCGTCCCACAACACCGGCTCGGCTTGCGCACGCGCGGCCGTATGCGCATCAAAGGGCTGGTCGCTCAGCAGCTTTTTCCAGTCGGGCTGGTAGGGCGGCACCTGGTGAAACGGAAAATGCGTTGAAATGGTGGTAAAAAAAGTAAACCGCGGCTTGGTTTGTGCGGTGCGTGGGTGCAATTGCTCCAAGCGGGGCAGCGGGTATTGGTCGGGAATTTTCCAAAACCCGATGGGGGGGCCCGGGTATTGAAGATCGGGGCCACTGAGGTATTGATCAAAACCATAGTACACACGCTCAACCCAGTCCCAAGCCACCGAATGGTATAGCCCAAAGGCCTCGTAGCCTTCCCTTTGGAATACATCAATCAAGGTGGGCCGCTGGGTGGTGAGCAACACGTCGTGTTTGCGCGAATCTTTTAGGTCGATGCCCGACAACACCGACAGGTGCGCCAGGTCGCTTGCCCCACCGATGGTGGGCGACGTAAAAAAGGCAGAGACCACCTGCTGACCACTGGCCACAATGGCTTGTTCCAATTGATCGCGAGTGGCCTGTACGGCCTGCCTGGCTTGAGGCTGGTCGTAAAGTACCGCACCATAGGTTTCCAAAAACACCATGGTGAGGTCGCGCCCATGCAAAGCGGCCAGCGCCTGCCCTGGCTCGGCTGCCATGGCGACGTCCACCACCGTGGACTCGGGCAACAAACGCGCTGCGCGCGCAGGCACTGCAATGTCAATCAAACGGCCAAGTTCATTCACGTACACCGGCAACACCGCCTGGCTCACCCAGTGCTTGGGCGGGTGCTCTTTTTCAAAGCCGGGCAGCGCAGCGAAAAGAAGTAACACGGCGACGCCCCACACCACAGGGTTTTTGTGCCACGGCGCAAGGCCGTGCCCCACGGTTTGAATGCTCCACAACATCAGCCTGTACAAAACCCATACACCCAACAACAAACCCAGCACAGCCAGAGCAGACATCCACCACGGCAAGCCTTGAGCAGTGACCCAGGCAAAACGTGGAATTTGTGGCACGTCCCAATACAGGTTGACTGGGCGGCCCAATATATTGGGCACCACCACTTGGGCATAACGCCCCACTGCCATGAAGGTCAGCATGATGGCCAGGGCTTTACTCAACCCACGGGGCAAACCAGCGGGCGATCGGCCTGGAAAACGGCCAAACAGCACCAAACAGGCCAACACCAGCAGCACCACACATGCAAACTCTGGCGCCAAGCTCGCGCTGGGTTGCACATACACCGTGGGCCAAATGGCCTCAAAGCACAGGGAGGAATTAATCAGCAACAGCGCCAAGGCCAAACGACCAAGGGAGCGCCAATGAAGCGGCTGCGCTTCCTGCCTCGCTTGGGCAGTCAGTGCTTGGGGCAAACTTGCAGAGGGTGAACTCATGGCGCTACAACATCCACATCAAACGGGGTTTCCGACGGTTTCCCCGGACGGTTTAGCTGGCATGGCACTGACCAGCGATACCAGCACCGCCGCCAAAAAAGGCAAGCTTTGGGTGATCAACACCAGGCTCCAAGCCAGGTTCTCACGGGAGTCGTAGCCCAGTGCCAACCACAACGCCCCCACATTGCACAACAAGGCCAAAGCCAAAATGGATTCATCACGCGCCGCTGACAAGGCACGCAGCACTGCGGCTCGCGAAGCCAGTTTTGGAGTGCGAATAAAGGGTATTTTTTTACCGATGAACAAACCCGACAAGGTGGCCCGACCAATGGTGTAGCTTAGCGAAAGCCCAGCCAGCGTGGCTGCCACAGCACCACGCACACCTGTTTTAACCTGCCACACATAGAGGGTAAACAGCTTCACCAGTTTAAAAGCAAAAAACATCAAGGGCACCACACTGATCAATAAGGGCGGTGCATTAAAAGACAAGGGATCCCACAGCATGAGGGCCGACCACACCAAGGCCAAACCAGTAAACACCAGGTTAAAGCCATCGGCCACCCAAGGCAGCCAACCCGCAAAAAAGTGATAACGCTGGCCGGGTTGCAGCTTGCTGCGCTTGGAGCGAAGCAATTCGCCCGCGTGCTCACGCAAGATTTGCATGGCCCCGTAGGCCCAACGGTGGCGCTGCTTTTTGTAATCGGTAAAAGTGTCGGGGATTAAGCCTTGACCATAACTGCGGTCGATGTACACCGCCTCGTGACCTTGTTCAAAAATACGCAGGCCCAATTCGGTGTCTTCGGTGATGGTGCTGGTGCCCCAGCCGCCCACGCCCTGCAACACGCTTTTTCGCACCATGGTCATGGTGCCATGTTGAATAATCGCGTTACGCTCATTGCGGGTCACCATGCCCAAATGAAAAAACCCTTTGTACTCGGCATAGCACATGGCCTTAAAGGCGCTCTCTGAACCATCGCGGTAATCCTGGGGCGCCTGCACAATGGCAATGCTGGGTTTTTCAAATTGCGGGGCCAGGTGCTTTAGCCAATCGGGGTGCACTTGGTAATCGGCATCGATTACGGCCACCACTTCGGCCTGCTCGCTGGTTCGTTCCAGCGCATAGTTCAATGCGCCAGCCTTGTAGCCTGCCAAGGGTTTGACATGAAAAAATCGAAACCGCTGACCCAGCGCTTCACAGTGGGCTTGCACAGGCCGCCAAGTGGATTCGCTGGCGGTGTTGTTGTCGATCACCAGCACTTCAAAGTTAGGGTAATCCAAACGAGCCAGGGCGTTGAGGGTTTGTATCAACATGGCTGGCGGCTCCTCGTGAGCCGGTACATGAATGGAAACAAATGGCTGGGTGTGAGGCACCCAGGCGTCCGCCTCCACTTTCAGCAATCGCTTGCGTGCTTTGTACCACATCGATTCAGCCCACTCATGGGCCTCAGCCAGCACAATGACAAACACGCCCACCACACCCAGCAGCAACACCACCGACACGGCCATGCTGGCCCAAGTGTGATACTGCAGGGTGAAGTCGTAAATTACATAAATAATCAGCGACGACACCACAAAGGCGTTGAACATCAAGAAGGTGCGCCCGCTGTCGCGAAGTGAGGCACTGTCCATGAGCAAAAACACAATCAACAGCAACGCCACCAACACTGAAGCCGAAGCCAAAAGCTGCCATTGAGGTATGGGAATAATGGGGTTGCTGGTTTCGAATTTTTGCTGCCGCTGGGCATCAAACACCCCCCAGTGCCCTCCCACGCTGCCTTCAATGTCGGTTTTCCAGGGCTGGTCAAAGGCTTCCATCACATAAAACACCAAACCCTGCTCCTCGGCACTGTGCACAAACCTGCGCAAAAATTTCGCTTGGTTGGCCTGCGATGCATTGGCCTGCTTAATAGATCGACCGTGGCTTGGCCAACCCACTTCAGTGATCACAATGGGCTTGCCCGGGAAGGCGGCTTGCAGCTCGCGGTAGCGTCCGAAGGCGTAGTCCACCGCGTCGTTCAGTGCAATGCCTTCCCAGAATGGCAATAAGTGAACTGCCAGGTAATCCACATGCTCAGCCAATTCAGGATTTTTTATCCAGACATGCCAAGGCTCTGCTGTGCTCACCGGCAAGCGGGTTTTGCTGCGCACCTCTTTTAGATAGGGAATGATTTGCTCGGGGGTGAGGTCTTCACGCAGCAAGGTTTCGTTGCCCACCACCACGCGAACCACATTGCCCGGTGCGCTGGCCAGGGCACTTGTCAGGCGGGTAATTTCTTCTTGATTGGCTTGCTCGTTGGCCGCAAGCCACGCCCCCAAAGCCACATTCAAGCCATATTTTTTAGCCAGTGCGGGCACCTCACCAAACACACCTTCCACGGTGTAGGTTCGAATGGCGTGGGTTTTGCCAGAAAGCAAAGCCAAATCACGCTCGATGTCTTGCGAGCTGGGGTGAATGTTGTCCACCGGGCTTTGCCCAGGCTGGTAGGGCGAAAAGGCGTAGCCGGGGATGATGTCCACCCAAGGGGGCTCTTGCGCAGGCTGGTTCACATAGCCATACCCGCCAAGTACCAGCAACACAAAAGCAAACAAGGCAAGAATGGAGGGCATGGGCAGAGCACTACAAAAAAATAGTTAGGCAGGTGGCATAACGCACGTTTGCGGGATGCGTTTACTTCGGCGCGGGCTCACGCCGCGCAGGGTTTGCGCTTGCCGGGTACTTCAGCGCATTTTTTTGCAATTTTTGCTGCATGGCCTCAATGGGATCAACACCAGTCACCTGCGCGATTCGCAAACAGTACAGCATCACATCGGCCAGTTCGTCTTGGACGTTGCCCCACTGCTCCGGGCAGGCCTCCACATTGTTGCTCTCTTCTTCGGTCTGCCACTGAAAAATTTCCACCAACTCAGCGGCTTCCACAATCATCGCCATCGCCAGGTTTTTGGGGCTATGGAATTTCCTCCAACCCCTCGCTTCCGCAAAGGCGTCCAGTTGCGACAGCGTATGACACAAAGAGTCTGGCCGTGGAGTGTTGGTTTTTGTTGACATACTGTAAACCAGCCAGTTAACCGATCAGGCCTGCGCCTTGAAATAGGCTTGGGCTGCCGGTACATCAGCCTCAATCTTGAACAGGCGGTCCATGCGAGTGAGCTGAAACAGGGAAGTCACCGGCTTGTTGAGGTTACACAACACCAGTTCACATTGGTTTGCGTTCATGCCCTTGAGCAGCATCACGACGCCCGCCAGGCCGCCACTGTCAACAAGCTGACACAGTTGAAGGTCCAGAATGAAGCGCCGACACCGGGGCACATGCTCCATGAGCGTTTCACGCACCAGCCCGGCAGTTTTGGCGTCTATGACCTTGGCCTGCACTTGGGCTTGCAACACATTGTCTTTTTCGTCGAGGGTAATCATGGATTATTACTTGCATTAAGACCGCCGCACATCCAGCCGTCGCTCTACGCAGTATAAGCACATCGAGGGGCATTCATCACCACTTGATGACACAACTTGCTGTATGCCAAGGCGCAGCAAGGTTAAAAAAATTTGGAGATGGGGTTTTCTTGTTGCAATATGTGAAAAATACCGAACTATATTGCGTTAAATGCTACCCGCGAAAACCACAACACGCCTTCACTCCAAGATGAAAACACACCTCGGCATGGCCTTGTCTTGCCTGTTGACAATCAGCAGCATGGCTTGGGCCGCTGACAACCCAACCCCCGCACCAGCGCAGCAATGGGATCTGCGCTTAGACGACGTTCGCCTGGACAAAGCCTTGGGCCGTTGGGCCAAAGAAGCGGGGTATTCGTTCCGCTGGGACGCCGACCGCTATGTATTAATAGGCGCAGCCAGCACCTTTGAAGGCACCCTGCCCCAGGCGGTTCAACAGGTGTTGGAAACCCCGGGTATTTTGTATTCCGAGTACCCCTTGGAGGCCTGCATTTACGCCAACAGCCCGCCTTTGCTTCGCATTACGCGCCTGGGCGATCAGGTTCGGGAGTGCAACTAATGCGCCATAACAATTACACCCACATGCATTTAAACCCGCTGACCTTGTTTGGTGTTGTGACCACTGCGCTTGCATTAAGCGCATGCGCCATGCCCGGTTCAGAAAGAGAAACCAACGCCAGGCTCGACTTTGCCTCCGAGAAACGGGATGCCGTGCTGGCTCCCCTGCCCGGCAACGCCAATGTGCGCGGGGGCACCGCTTTTGCAGACCAGGCCGCTCAGCAGCAAATCAAACCCAAGGTGATGCGGTATTCCAGCAAAAGCTGGGTGGGCGCGGCCATGATGCCTGTGAATGCTGACGACAAACTGCCTGCCAGTTTTTCGTCGGACTACGTGATGAGCTTTGCAGACGGGCGCAGCACCCTCCCCCTCACGCAAGTAACCGCCCGCCTGGCCCAGATGGTGGGCATTCCTGTTCGCATCACCCAAGACGTGTATTCCAACCCAGTGGGCAGCGGCAGTAATCCAGCGCCAAGCGGCGCAAACTCGGCGGCTCCTGCTGCAGGCGGAGCGTCGGGGGGGTCCAGTGCAGGCGCTGCGGCTGGCGACAGTGCAGCACAGTTATCAGCTGCTGTTCAAGCCCTGGCCCCGGCCAGCGCCAACAATGTGCCGCTGCCCAGCACTGCCTCCAACAACACCAGCGCTGGCGTGTCCTTAAACCTGCCCTCCAGCAGCGTGAACTGGCGCGGCACCCTTACGGGTTTTTTGGACCACATCACCGATCAATTGGGTTTGTCTTGGGAATACCGGGACGGCAGCATCTACATCATGCGGTTTACCACGGCCACGTACGAGCTGGCCACCTTCCCCAACGGCTACAACTACACCATCAACTCGGGCAGCACAGGCTCCACCACCGGGCAAGGCATTAGCTCTTCGTCACAACTGAACGTGGCAGAGCAAGGCGCCATCAATGGCTTGACCAGCCTTATTAGCGTGGTCAAGAAAATGGTTGAAGGTGTGCCGGGCTCAGAAGTGATTGTGGCCGATGGATCGGGTCGCTTGGTGGTGCGAACCAGCAAAGACATGCAGGGCATGGTGCGCGAGTTTATTCGTGCCGAAAATGCCAACATGCTCAAGCAGGTGCAAATCCAGATGGATATTTACTCGGTGAGCACCAATTCCAGCAACGAACTCGGCGTGGACTGGACGGCCTTTTACCGCAGCCTGTCTGGCACATTCTCCTTGGGTGCCACATCGCCAACCACCATTGCCTCCACCAATGTGGGCTCTGTGACGGCCACCATTTTGCCTGCCACGGGAGCAAACTCTGACTTGAACCGCCGCTTTGGCGACTCCAGAGCCGTGATCAACGCGCTCAACCAGATTGGCAACAATGTGCAGCACCGGCCTATTTCACTGATTGCGCTTAACCGCCAATGGGCCAGAAAAGCCCGGCTCAACACCACAGGCTACCTGTCTGAAACCAAGCCATCGGTTGCCTCAGCCCTAGGGGGCGGCACGGGTTTGCCAGGCCTGACCACCAGCTCAATCACCACGGGCGACCAGTATGCGGTAATGCCATTAATTCTGGACAACAACACCGTAATGCTAAAAATGGGCTTGAGCCTGTCTGACCTGCTGGGCCTGTTTGAAGTCACCACTGGCAGTGGCGACACCTTGCAACGCGTGCAAACCCCCAACACCAGCGCCATTTCTGACCAATACACCATTGCACTTAAACCTGGTGAGGTGATGGCCATCACGGGTTTATCTCGGGACATTTCCCAAGCCGACAAGCGGACCATGGCCGAAACACTAAGCCTGTGGTGGGGTGGTTCCAAAACGAGCACAGCTCAGCGAGAAAACTTCATCGTGTTTGTTCGGGCCATCATTCTTTAACGCGTCATGAAAGAGCAAACCAGCGTGATTGGCAATTTTTCCAAGAAGCTCATGGTGGCCGGGTTGTCGTGGCAGCCTGTGTTTGCCAAGCGTTTTTTTGGACGCATGGCCGAGGTTCGGGAATACAGCCAATTGATGGACAGCAACTTGTGGAGCAGCGTAAAGGCCGCAAAAGTGCTGGTGGCCGGCTTTGACCCCTACGATGAATCAGTGAGCAAAGAAGAGCGCACGGAAGCACCTTATGCACTCGCTGCGGTGCTGGCGCGCGCTTACAAAGACGCTGACACATTGGTGGCTTGGCGCATACGCACAGGCGATCGTTTGGGCGAAGTGGCTTTGGTGGTCATTGAAAATGGCGTGCCCACCATGGATGTGATTGCCACAGAATCTGAAACCATCGCCATGATGGAGTATTACCAGCGCAGCCGCGAAGGCATGCAGCCCTACCGCGTGGTCAGCAACGACACCAAAATCTGGATGGCCGACCAACACATTGAAGACGACTCGGCCTTCATCAAAAAACATGTCAATCGGGCTGACAAAATTAATTCTGTGCCACTGGACTACAAAAACCTGGGGCAAATTGCCTTGGTGGTGGCCCTGCTGGTGGGGGCGCTGGTGGGTTATGAGTACTACCAGGCTGAAACTCAACGCCGAATTTTGGCTGAACAAATTGCCCAGGCCGACAAGACCATCGAATACGGGCAGGCGCTGACCGACAACCTGGGTCGAGTGGGTTTGGCCACAGCAGAATATTCGAAGTTGCTTAACATGATTTACGACCAGCCGTTCTACGTCACGGGCTGGGCCATGGAAGCCATTGAGTGCAAGTTTGCTGCCTGTGTGATGCGCTGGAAAAGCGTGGGTGGCTACACCCAGCAACTACAAGCTGCGCTACCTGCCGACAAAGGCTATGTGGTTCAACTCAACCGGGCCGACCCCTTCAAGGCCGTTGTGCTGCGTAATTTTGATGTACCCATGAGCGGACCAACCATTTGGAGCGACCTGCCCAGCAAGGCCGATTTGGATGTATGGGCCCTCAACCAGCGGCAGGTTTACGAATTGTCCAAATTAAAAATTGAGATGTTTTCCGAGCCAGAAATTTGGCCCTTGGGCTACCCCGACATAGCGCGGGACAACGCGGTGGTTCGTTACCGGTTCCGCTTCCAAGGCGGGGTGGCCAATGCGGAGGCCTTTATTGCTGCGCAAGAAAAATCGACGTACTGGGAAGGGCTTACTTTGCGGTTCAACAACGAGACCTCGGGCACCCCAACCATCGAGCTAGACTTGCAGGGAGCCTACTATGCTTACTAAGCCGCGCACCTCATTGTTGGCCATGGCGCTGAGCTTGGCTGCCTTGGCTGCGCCTTTCACACACCCATTGGCGCTGGCCCAAGACGCTGCAGGGCAAGGGGTAATCAGCATTCGGGCGCTGGCCGAGCGGCAGCGCAAAATCGAGCAGCAGGAATTCCTGAACAAAATCACGGGCCAGGCACCACAAGCCAACACGCAACAGCAAGCCGCACCCACAGCAAACAACAGTGTGGATGTGCCGCCTTTGGAACTGCCCTCGCCCGCCCTGCAGGCTTTGATGGAGCCCACTTACACACCCAAAAATACGATTCTCGCCATTTACGGCCCTGTTGAAGACCTCACCATGGAAGCCGCCGATGGCCGTGGCGGCATTGACTACTTCAAAGTGGGGCAGCGCTGGGCAAATCACAGAATTGTCGCACTTGGCCAAGAGGGAGCGGTACTCGAACCACTCAATGGCAAGGGCAAACGAATTCGGGTGCCCATGGGGGGCCAACCATGAACAAACCCGCTGAAAAACCCGTGGTGGAAGTGGTCAACTCACTGTCCGAGTTGCCTTTTTACACAGGCTTGCTCAGTGGTCGTACTGCGTCTTCGGTGGTGCTGTTGCCTGCTGCTGTTGAAACGCATTTGGTGGTCATTGAAACCGGCGTGAAGCGCGCCCTGGTGTTGTTCAACCCAGACTCACCTGTACCCTTGGCCGCCTTTTTGGCGCAAGCCAAAGGCCGCTTGATTGCCAACAAATACACGCTGGATGGCGCCGACAAACCCTGTTCGCTCAGTGTGCTTGAACACTTGGTGGAGCTGGGCAACGCCAACCGGGGCGACGAAGACGGCGGCGAAGACGGCGGGTTTTCTCAAAGCCAGGCGCAAGAAATTTTTGAGTCTTGGGTCAATACCGCCGTGCGCGAAAAGGCCACCGACATCCACGTGCGCATCGCCAACAACGTGGCTCAGGTGCAACTGCGCGTGGACGGTGACCTGGAAGCCCTGCGCGACGGGCAAAATGGCATTTACACCCCCTTGCAAGCTGAGCGGGCCATGGCCTGGGCCTACAACAACGCTTCTGGAAAGGGCTCCAACAGCGAATCGCAGTTTTCTGCCACCGAAAACCTGTACTGCATGATCGAGCCACGCGAAATTGGTGGGCAACGCGTGGCTTTGCGTTACCAGAGTATTCGTGGCTGGTCTGGCACCAAGCTGGTGTGTCGTTTGCTCTACGTGGATGTGGATTCCCCCACACTCAGCTACGAGCAACTGGGTTATGCGAAATCACAAATTCAGGATTTAAAAAACGCGTCCAACACACCTTCGGGTTTGATTATTTTTGCGGGGGTGACGGGTTCGGGTAAAACCACCTCGCTTAAAACATTCATCGAAACACACCCCGCGCTGGGTGCCGATGCGTTTTATTCGCTGGAAGACCCGGTGGAATACCCTTTGAAAGGTGTGCACCAAATTCCCATTCAGCGCGACCTGATTAACAAACAGGCCTCGATGGCCAAATTCTCGGAAGTGATTGCCGCGCTGATGCGTGCTGACCCCGGCTGCGTGATGATGGGTGAAATTCGAGACCCCGCCAGCGCGATGGCCGCCCAGCAAATTGTGGAAACCGGCCACATGGCCTGTGCCACGGTGCACGCCCACCTCATTTCGGGCATTGTGCCGCGCCTGACCAACGACGAAATCGGCATGAGCCGCGAAGTGCTCACCAACCCCAACATTCTGACCCTGCTGGTTTACCAGGCCCTGGTGCCCAAACTGTGCACCAATTGCCGCATCAACGGCTCGATTTATTCGCGCAACTACAGCGATTCCGAGCACATCTTTGACATCCTGGCCTTGGCAGAAAAGCGATTTGGCCTGAGCCGTGACCGCTTCTTTTTTAAAAATCCGCGCGGTTGCAGCCGCTGCCGCGGGCGTGGTACGGTTGGCTTAACAGTGGTGGCCGAGGTGCTTGCGCCAGACACTGGGTGGCTATCCCTTATTCGACAATCCCGCGATTACGACGCAGTGCAGTACTTCCGCTCAAAATCTGATGGGCGGTTCGACACGCCAGACATGACCGGTAAAACCGTTTTTGAACACGCGCTGTATAAAGCACTGTTGGGTCAGGTTGATCTTCGGGTGTGCGAGCGTTTTGACAGCTTTCACCGTTTTGAAATTCCAAAGCCCCCGCCAAGCGGGGTGGCGGCCGGGGAGGCTGCATGAATTTAATGCAAGCCGTTCAAAGCGCCTGGGTTTGGGTGCAGTTGCTCGAGTTCCGCAGCAAGCGGGACGAGTTTTACATTCAATTGGCCAAATCCATTGAACGCCGCGAACGTTTGCGCACCTTTTTGGTTGAAGAGCAAAAAATAGCCAAGGCGAGGGCCACTCGGGACTCTTCCCGCGAGTTTGCCATGCAACGCATGTTGGCCAAACTAAGCCAAGGGCAAGACTTCCGCATCAGTCAAATTCTGGCCGAGGTCATGCCCAGGGAAGACAAGCTAATGTTGTCGGCTGTGGATCAATCCAAAGACAAGCCCGAAACCCTGCGTTCACTGGTCACCGCCATTCGTGAACAAAAGCAGGCCAAAGCGCTGATTGTGAAGGCCATGTTTCCACCGATGGTGATGTTGCCTGGTGTGTTTATTTTTAGCTACATCTTGGCCACACAGTCCATACCGGTTATTTCAAAAATTGCACCGCCCGAGGTATGGACACCCTACAACGCTGCAGTGCGAGACTTTTCCCAGCATGTGGCCAACCACGGTTTTAAGGTGCTGGGCGCGCTGGCTGCGCTGGTGGCCTATGTGGGCTACCAAATGCCCAGGTGGAAGGGTGTGTGGCGTGGGCGCATTGAGCGCATTCCTCAGGGGATGGGCTTGTTGATTTTCCCGGTGTTTCCCATCGCTTTGCCCTTGTCGATTTACCGAGACTTCCAGGTGTCGCTGCTGCTCACATCGCTTGCGGTGTTGTTAAAAAGCGGCAGCACGCTCACAGGTGCCTTGGACAGCCTGCGCAGCACGGCGCAGCCCTGGATGCAGTGGCACTTGCGCCGGGTTAGCCGTCACTTGTATGTGGCGCCCACCGAATATGTAGAGGCATTTGCAAAAGGCCTGTTGAGCCCCAAACTGTTGGCCCGCCTGGCCACCACCATTCGCAACGACAGCCGCTTCGACCGCGTGTTGATTGAACTGGGTACGCAAGGCATTGGCGAGGTGCGAAAGGAAATTGAGAAGACCTCCAAAGGCTTAAACACCATGCTGTTGATCGCCGCAGCCGCCTGTGTGTTGTTTTTATACGTCGGCCAACTGTCGATTGCACAGAGCATGACCGACGCTTTGGACCCAGTTAACAAGATGAAACAATATTAGGAATCACATCATTTATTATTGCAATTACAATTTAATTGAATTGCAGTGATTTAACCCCGCAGTACCTTTTTTAAAAACCGTGGCTCACCCCACAAATTTTGAGAGACAGACAGTTATGAACACCACTACCCTCCAATATCGCAAGCAACAAGCTGGTATCACCTTGATCGAAGTGTCCATTGGCCTGATCATCGCCGCCATCGTGGCAGCGGTTGCTTTTATTGCTTTCCAGAACAACTCCCGCCGCAACGAAGTTCGCGAAAACGTCACAGCCATCACCGAAATCATTGCTGAAGCCAAGCAGAAATTTGGCCGCACCAACCAGTACACCTCGCTGAACGGCGCCAACAACACCACCGACCCTGCCATCATTTCCAACACCATCCCAGCTCAAATTGCCACCTCTGGCAACAGCTACGGCGTGCGTCCCATTCTGTACGGCAGCGGCCTGGACGGTAAAGTTGAAACAACCCCCACAGGCACCTACGCCACCCTGGCCTGGGGCGGTGTGGACAAAGCCCAGTGTTACGACCTGATCAGCGCTGTGGCCCAAGCCACCAACGCCATCTACATCGTAAACGGCTCCACCGTGAGCATTGGCGGTGCTGCTGGCACCAGCGTGGTAAGCACAACAGGTGCCATCAACGCCGCCACAGCCACATCAGCTTGCAACGGTGTAACCACCACAGCTTCGCTGTACCTGGTGTTTGACCGCGGTTAATCAGCCCACATTGATGTTTTTGAGTTGAGTTTGGGCCCCTGCAAAGGGGTCCAAATTTTCCTTTTTAAAAGGCCGATTCTTCGGTCAAAGCGAACATGCACACATTGAATAATCGCTCTCGACGCCGCCTTGCATGGGGTTTTATCAGCCTCGAGATCTCCTTGGGTTTAATTGTTGCTGCCGTGGTTGGCTTTTATGCCCTTCGCAGCACCCTGCGCGACAGCACCATCAACAGCGCATACATACAAGCGGACCAAATCAAAAAAATTCGAGACGGTTTGTCGTCTTATGCAAAAATCAATGCCACTGCGCTGGTCGCGGGCAGTGCCATATCCGGCGTATCCAATATTTTGCAGCCCACCGTGGCCGAGCTCACAGCACTGCAAATGCTGCCCGCTGGGTCCAGCACCCTGGCCACCCTCAATCGCAGCCCGTTTGTTATGCGCCTCACGGTGTCGCCTTCCGGGTGCACCTTGGGCAGCTGTGTCATCGACGGGTATGTGTACGTGCGCGACCCATTTTTGGGCAAGGGCGATGTGGCCAGCACGGGTCGATACGATGGCACCATCGTGGGCGCCATTCTTGAACGCCTAGGCGGCGACGGCTTTGCGCGCGTGGCCCCCAACGCCAACCTGGTGAGCGCTGCGGGTAGCTTCAACTACACCAACTCCACCAATTTTGCTCACCCCACCATCACGGTGAATGGCCAACCCTACCCAGCCGGCGTGGTCGGTATGCGTATACAGCCGTTCACGCCCGATGGGGTGGCTGCAGCGGGCTCAGGGGTGAGTGGCCCCTGCCCCGGCGGTAGCATCAACACCGTAGAAGCAGCAGGCACGGGTGGTACTGGCAACGGCAATCAGTGTTTTTTCACCTACCCCCCGGTACAATTGGGTTCCTCGGCCACGGTGCTGAACACCCAAACATCGACCATCGGCACACTCACAGTGCGCTGCCTGGCCGTGAATGGAAGCTCAACGATCAACATCGCTTCACTTACATGCGCGAAAAAATAAGCCGCAGAACATTCCTGACCCATGCCTGCGTACCGCTCGCCATGGGAGGACTTGCTCTGTGGTTTAGTGCAAAGCCGGTGTCTGCCGCCCCCACCCCCATTTGGCTTGACCTGCAACGCAACAAGCAACGCCTGCGAGTTAACATCGCCGAGCAAAGCGGTGTCAATGCGGCAGCCTGGCTGCTTCGCGACATTCGAGCCAATAACACCGTGGGCAGGCCCGACTGGCAACTGCTGGTGCGCATGGCTGCCCTTCAAGAGCTGATTGCACAGCACCACCGCTATTGCGTATTCGACATCACCTCGGGTTTGCGAACCCATGGTACCAATGCGCTCACAGAGGGTGCTGCACACCATTCCAACCACTTGCCCGATGCCCACAACCGCTTTTGCGCGGTTGACTTCAAACCCCTGGGCTTGCCGCTGGATACCCTACACAGCTTGGCCAACCGCCTGCCCAATGTGGGGCTGGGCCTGTACGACAGCCATGTGCACCTCGACCACCGGCTACGCCCGGCAAGGTGGTAGGCATGAATGCACCTCAACTGACCCTGCACAAAACCTTCAAGGCGCTCATCGTTAACGACAGCGTGCTTGAGCGCAATTGGTTGACCAAGGCGGCATCGCAAGCCAACTTCATGGCGATTACCGCCAGTTCGCTCGACAACGTGCTGGACATTATCGAACACGAGCGCATCGACCTGGTGATCTGCGACGACGAGCACCTTCAACACCAAAACGCCTTGCAACTGTGCCACGCCATTTTGCAAGCCCGTTTCGACTTTTTTGTGTATGTGATGTTGCTGGGTGCTGAAAACGAGGAAACCCGCTTCATCCAGGCCATTCAAGCCGGTGCTGATGAATACATGCGCAAGCCCGTGAACCGGGAAGAAATGCATGTGCGCCTGGCCGTGATTGAACGCATTGTGGCCATGCAACGCGGGTATTTTGAAATCAAGCAAACCGTGCCCAAAACCTTGCAATCCATGGCACGCGACATGCGTGCCATGGGGCGATTCCAGGCCTCGCTGCTGCCACAGAAAAACAGCAACAGCCATGGGCTGGAATTGGACTACTTTTGGACACCCAAGGTGTTTGTGTCTGGCGACATGCTGCAATGGCTGCAGGTGGACGAGCAAAACGCCGTGTTTTATGTGTTTGACGTGGTGGGCCATGGCGTGGCCTCGGCCATGAACGCGCTGGACCTGTGCAGGTTGCTTAGTTTGCAAGCCCAAGATGGCTTGCTGCTGGACCAAACCGACACCACCGCCTTTCAACAACGCGTGCGCGAGCCCAACGAAATCCTGAACGATCTCAACCAACGTTTCCAGATGAATGCGGAGGGCGACTCGTTCATCTCCATTTTGCTGGGCACGTTCTGCCTCACCAGTGGCGAGCTTAAATTCAGCATTGCTGGCACACCCCGCTTGGCCCATCAAAACCTGGAGGGCGCCATCAAGCTGGTGGGCGAGGCCGACGTGCCCGTGGGCATTGCCGAAGACACAACATACCCGCTGCACCAACTCAACCTTCAGCCAGGCGAACGCGTGTTTGTGTTTTCAGACGGGCTAACGCAAATGCTGGACAATGACGACACCCCGCTGGGCCTGCCCGGTGTGCTGCAGTTGATAGAAGACCACCGCAGTGAAACCCTGCACACGCAGCTTAGGCATGTGCGCCAAGGCGTGGTGCATTGGTCCAGTGGCCGCCTTGACCAAAAAGTGCGCAGCGACGACTGCACTTTTTTGGCCCTGCAATGGAAAACCCCCGACCTGCCCGATGAGCCGGAAGAAGAAACAAGTCCAAAAGCAGACAGCAGCGCGGCCACCGAACCCGCAGATGCCGATGCCAAATCGCCCGCGGAAGCGCTTGCCGAGGCCATCGCACCAGAATCCAAACCGTTTGTTTTTGCCCGCCGCAAAGAAAACAGCGAAGTGCTGCTGCTGAACGACGAAGAAGGCTCGCCCAACCTGCCCCAATGGCTCAGCGATTGGGGCTACCACTTGCATGTGGCCAAAAACCTCACTGAATGTGAAGAGCAGCTTACCCAGCGAGCCATCACCTTTTTTGTGATCGACCTGCAGAATATTCCTCAAAGGCTGCAGCAAACCTTAGAGGCGGCACGCAAGCGTGGCGGCAACCCCAGTGTGTTTGTGCTTATCATCTCGAATGCGGGCAATGCCACACAATTGCTGCAAGCCATTGAGTGGGGTGCAGACAATTTCACACAGTTGGCCTATTCGCCTCAGGAAATTTACGTGCGCTTGGCCAGCGGCCTTCGCTTGGCCATGGTTCACCGGCATTTTGGGCAAGAAAAAGAACGCATCGACAGCCTGCACAAAGAGATCGAAGACGATGTGCGCCGCGTGTCGCAAATACAATCCAACAACGTGCCCCAGGCCACGCAGTATCAAGACATGCTGCATGTGTTTTCGCACTTCAGGCCGGCCAGGCCAATCTCCAACCAGTTCATGAATGTGATGCAACTGGCCGACGGGCACATTGCTTTTTTTCACCTCAGCGCTCAAGGCAGCGGCTTGGTGGGCGTGGCTCGGGGTATGACCTTGCACCGCCGCCTCACTGATGCAGCCGATGAAAGGCGCTCTGTGTTGTCGAAATACATGAACCAGGGGTTCTCGCCCGGCGCCGTGCTGCGCGAAATCAACAGCTGGGTTTTGGACGAAGGCGAAGGAGCCGATGGGGTGTATGCCCTGTGCTACGGCGTGATCAACCCAACCACCGGCGATGCGCGGATTAGCCATGCAGGCTACCCCAATGCTGTGGTCACGCGAGCGCGCGGCGAAGTAGAAAAAGTGGGCGCCTACGGCCCACCGCTGGGCGTAAGCGCAGAGGCTGTGTTTCAAGACGTGTTTTTTTCGCTCAACCCTGGTGACAGGCTTTTTGTGTTCTCCAACAGCCTGAACGACCACCCCAGCCTTGGTGAAGACTTTGTGCAAGCCGGCGAGCTGCTGTTTGCACAATCGGCCAAAATTGCCCTGCCCGATTTGCCGAAATTTTTTGATGACGAACTGCCGCAAAGCACGCAATGGTCGCTCGACTCCAACAGCGATGAAGAAGAAACACCCGCCGACCTGGCCCTGCTGGCCTTCCAGTACAGCGAATACGCACCGGTGGAACTTCACACCTATGAAAAAGGCGAGTTGCGCTGCATGGAACTGGAGCTGCAAAACCTCTACCCCAACCGCCGATTGAAGTTCCGTCAAGGCGCGTATGTAAAAGTGGCCGCAAAGCCAACACTGATCCCCGACCTGAACACCGAGGTCACCCAATGGCTGGAAGACAAACTGCCCGGCGACGAGCGCAGCAGCAATATTCAACTGGCGCTGTTTGAAGTGGCCAGCAACCTTTGCCGCCATGCGGGCCTACAAACCACACACACCTATGAACTGCGCTTGTTCTTGCAAGCCGACCAAAGCCTCTTGATGATGGTCATGGACAAGGGCAGCGCCATTCCAACCGATCGGCTGGAAGACGCCAAAACCCACGACTTCGATTTTGATATTGAGCAGGACGATCAAATCCCGCTGGGTGGCATGGGGCTGGCCCTGGTGCACACCTTGGCCAGTGAGTTCACCGTACAAACCATTTTTGGAATGAACTACACCAGCATGTGGTTCGATGTGCCCACAGCCAATTAAACAGGCTTTGAGTCGCGTTTTTTCAAGAACATGCGAAGCACGGCAATCAACTCTTGCACGTTAATCGGCTTAGACAAATACCCATCCATGCCCGCTTCAATGCAACGTTCTTTTTCGCCCGCCATGGCATTGGCTGTCATGGCCACAATGGGAATGTGTACAAGTGCCTCGCCACACGCGCCCTTCCTGATTTGCGCCGTGGCCTCATACCCATCCATCACAGGCATTTGACCATCCATAAAAATCAAATCGGCCGAGTGGTCGCGCAGGTATTCCAGCAAAAGCGCCCCATTGCTCACCGTGACCACCTCACAGCCAAAATGCCGCAGCAAGCCCACAGCAATTTTTTGGTTGACCATGGAGTCTTCAGCCAACACCACCCTGCCCTCGAAGGAGTCTTCAATTTGGCGAGAATTGTTAGCGTCTTGATCAAGGGTCTCACCGACCGGCAAAAACAAGGAGTGCAAAGCCCCCACCAGTTTTTGCAAACCGATGGGACGTTGAATGTACACATCCACCGCATCTTGCAGGTGGTCGGCCGGGGTGACCGACATTTGCCCCAAGTGCTGCACACCGATTACTTTTACGCCATAATCTCGCCGCAACATGGCTAATTTTTTGGCAAAGGCCATGTCCTCATGCAGCACATGCTGGCTGACCACCAACACCACCCGGTGGCTGGCCAGGGCGGCTTCCAAATCCACACGTTGTTTAAGTTCTTGCCAAGAGGTGACGGGTTGATCGATTGTTGAAATCAAATCAAACAGCAGCTGTTGTTTTTCAGGCGTGGCCATTTGCACGGCAAACAGCAGTGGTGCGCCGCCCTCGATAACGCGGGGGTCCAACTTGATTGTGTTTCGGCTGATGCACTTCACAGGCAGGGTCACCGTGAAAATCGAGCCCACGCCAACCTCACTTTCAACTTCGATGTTGCCCCCCATGCGAACCAGCATTTCATGAACAATGGCCAAACCCAAACCAGTGCCACCTCGGTTGCGGGCATTTTGAAACTCAAGGGCCTGCTTGAATCGCTCAAACACCAGCTCCAACTGTTCGACTGGAATACCAATACCGGTGTCTTGCACCGTCAGGCAAAGGCGGGCTTGCTTGCCCGCCTCAAAGGGGTCCAACAGACTCCATTTAACGCTGACCTGGCCTTCGTCGGTAAACTTCAATGCGTTACCCACCAAATTGAACAGAATTTGCCGCAGCCGACCACGGTCAAACTCGAGCACGGTGCCCGCATCAGCGGTTCCGGGGCAGAGCAATTCAATTTTTTTACGTTCGGCCTCCAGCGAAAACGCACGCCCCACCTCGTCCAGCAGGCCTTCCATTTCGCACGGTTCTGGATGAACTTTAAAGTCGCCATTCTCCAGCCGGGAAATATCCAGAATGTCGTTCAACAGGCTGAGCAAGGCCTGGCTGCTGGCGTGAATGGTTCGAACCAAATCCGACTGCATGCCCCCCAGGCGGCTACGCAACAACAGCTCTGAAGCACCCACCACACCATTCATCGGCGTGCGTATTTCGTGACTCATGTTGGCCAAAAACTGCGCCTGGGTGTTGCGGGCCTGCACGGCATCTTCCATGGAACGCTGCAACTCGCCTTGAATACGTTCCCGGTTGGCCACCTCAGCTTTCAGCCGATTGTTGATCTCAATCAACTCATTGAGGTTGGGCAAAGAAAGAATGTCTTTCAACTTGGGGATCAAAATAATGGCCGTGGCCACCGACACCGCTGCTGTAACTGCTTTTACGTAGCCCTCAAAAAGGTACAACGGTGCCCACAGGGTGACCACGCCAATGAGGTGGGTAACACCACAGGCCAAAATAAATGCAGCAAACAAGTAGTACAGCTTTTGTAGCGACCCTAGGTTTTGCCTGCGGCTAATCCAGATCAAACTCACTGGAATAGAGAAGTAGGCCAGCGCAATCAACAGGTCTGAACCCACATGCAAGGTGAGCAAAAATGGATCCCAGTTGATGCAAAACCCGTGTGGCAAGTATTCATTCAACGCCATGGTGCGTCCCCATTCAAATCCCCACCCTCTTAAATTGTGTCAGCCAGACAGGCAAATGCTGTACACCCCATTGTATGCGCGGTTTCTATCCCTCAAAAGGTCGGGCTGAATAAAAAAAAGCCAGCTTTCGCTGGCTTTGGTCACAGCAACGATTGAGCAATTTCGCGTTTTGCCGGCCGAGTTGCTGTCTTCTGGGTCTGCCACCAGTGCTAAAACGCACGGCTAAAATTACCCCGGAAAAACGCCTCCACGCGGAAAGTAAGCGCCACATAAGGGTCTTGACCCGGAAGGGTCGGAAAATGCAACTCGGGGATCACATCCACAAACACAATATTTTTGTGAACATCGCGCCGGTAAAAGGCCTGCACAATGTAGTCCTTGATGCGCTCGCTGCCAGTGGTGTCACCCACTGCAATCAGGGCGTAGCGCATGGCCGTGCGCGAATCCAGCACCCGGTTGATTTCTGCGGTTTGTGAGAACACCGTTGAATCCCGGCGCTCATCGTATTCCACATAGGTTTGAAAGCGCAGAAAACGGTCTTCATCCAATTTGCGGCTGACGTCAAAATTGGTTCTGGCCTGGAAACCACGCTGGTTGAATTGGGTAATACGGCTAACCGAATTAATCTGCCAAAGTTTGTCGGCCAAGTTCCATTGCCTCGCCGCGGTGTAACGCACATAGGGGTCCAAAGGCAAGCCAAATTTAATACCTGCACCAACACCTTGTACCCATTGCACGGTGGGATCTTTGGCGCTGCGTTGCTCCAAACCCACCGCCGAATTGTTGGTGTTAAAGCGTTCACCGCCACGAATTTCACGCACCCCTTGCTCAGACAAACGCCCAAGGGGTTCCTCAATGTCGCTTTCGATGATGAGCCGCATCCGCTCACGCGTGGTGGGCAGGTCGACCCTAAAACGTACACTGGGGTCGAGCTTGGAATCCCCGGGGCGCAGGCGCGTCTCCAGCCCGATCCGCAAAAAAGATTGATTGTCGACAAACAGGCTGTCGTCTGTACCAAAAAACTGGTCCAGGCCCCGCGCAGTGTCATCCACCAAGCGGGTCAGGTCATAATGCACAGGCTCAAATCGCTCTTGCAGCCACAGGGGCAGGTCGCTGTCGCCCTGCGCCCAAACCGGCTGAATACACAACACACCACACAACCACGCCACAACGCACTTCTTGTTCATGATGAACGCGCCACCTTTGTCGCGGGGTAAAGCCTGTTGGCTTAGCCCTTTTGTTGTCCTGACTTTGACTGTATAACCGACACCACCAAAGTGATCACCGTAATAGGCACCACAAAACTCATCATTACCGTGGAATAAGCGCCCAGCGCATCGTGGCCCTGAGCATCCAGAATGAGGTAGGCCACATAAGCCACGTAGTACCCCAAAAACACCGCGCCTTCCCAACGCGCAATTTCACGGCCTGTTAAAAAGATGGGCAAACAGGCAAACGCCACCGCCAGCATCACCCACATGTCGAAGGCCAGCAGCGAGGGCGCCACCCCCAAGCCTTGGGTGCCCGCCACCAACGCGGAAATTCCCAAACAAGCAAAAATATTGAAAGTACTGCTGCCCACCACATTGCCCACGGCGATGTCGCGCTCGCCCTTGAGCGCAGCGGCAATCGAGGTGGCCACCTCGGGCATGGACGTGCCTGCCGACACAATGGTGAGCGCAATGACCACATCACTCACGCCCAGAGCCTTGGCAAAGGTTACCGCTGCACCCACCAGCCATTCGGACCCCAACACCAAAAAGGCCAGGCCCACGGCGATGAGCAATAACTGAAATGGCAACCTGGAGTCCCAAGAACCCGCCTGTGCAGGGAGAATTTCCTGCTCAAACTCGGCGGCGGCCGCCTGGGTTTGGCTGCGCGATTGAATAATCAAAAATGCGGTGTAGGCCACCATCAACACCACCAGAATGGCGCCATCGGTCCACCCCAATTGGCCGTCCAGGGCCAGCAACAGCAACAACACCGAGGCGCCAACCATGATGGGCACCTCTTGCTTGATGAGCTGGCTGTTCACCACCAGCGGAATAATGACGGCACTCAAGCCCAAAATAAACAGCACGTTAAAAATGTTGCTGCCCACCACGTTGCCGGTGGCAATGTCGGTGGTGCCTTCGAGCACCGCCCCAACAGACACCGCTATTTCAGGCGCACTGGTGCCAAAAGCGACCACGGTAAGGCCCACCACCAAGGGCGATATACCAAATGACAAGGCCAGGTTGGAAGCACCGCGCACCAACAGGTTGGCCCCCACCACCAGGGCCACCAGGCCCAATACAAACATCGCAAGGTTGATGAGCATAAAAGTGTGAATTCGTGAAGTGGGCACCGTACACAGTCTAACCAAGTTAAACGAATTGGGGCTAGGGGGCAGGGCCTCACCCTCACTTGAGGGAGGAAAAACTCACTCTTTTGTGTTTTTTCAAACGCTTGACGTAGCATTTCGTTTTGAAGCAACGCTGGCGAGGTGCCCCCATGAAACCCATCATCCACTGCCTTGAAGATTTCGAGATGCACCGTTTCATTCTGGAGTCCCACCTGCAACGCCTGCTGAACAACGATGCTGAGGTGCACTACTTCCGCACCATGGGGCAGTTAAAGAAGACCAGCCGCTCATGCCATTTGCTGATTTCAGACCTTCACCTGCCCGACTCCCCGGGCGAACAAACCGCCAAGTATTTGTTGTCGATCTGCGAACACACGCCGGTGCTGGTGCAATCGTCCGACCCCATCCTGCCCGATGAGCTGGCCCAGCGCTCACACGGCAAAATTATGGTGGTTGAAAAAGGCGGCCAAGGCCCGCGATTTGAGCAGGCCATTGATCGGTTTATGGCTCAACACAAACTCACATTTTGTCTCTGAACATAAAGTAAGCAGCCCCCACCAAGCACAGGCCCGACCACAGGTAGTCGAGCTTTAGCGGCTCTTTCATGTAAAACACAGCAAAAGGCACAAACACAGACAAGGTGATTACCTCTTGCAGCACTTTGAGTTGCCCCACAGACAAGGCGGTGTAACCAATGCGGTTGGCTGGTACCTGAAACAAATATTCAAACAGCGCAATGCCCCAACTGGCCAGTGCCGCCACAATCCAGGGCTTTTGGCTCATGTCCTTTAGATGCGCATACCAGGCGAAAGTCATGAACACATTGCTCACAAGCAGCAAAGCGATGGTGGTGGGCACAGCAGGCATGAAAGCGTCTCCAGGTGCATATGGCAGCGCATACAGCAGGCGTGGTGAAGTGTAACCAAAAGCAGCCATCAAACGAAGTACACTGCTTAAGGTTTAACGCGTGTACTTTACAGCTCCCCCATGCCCAAGCCCACCACCCTGCTGCTGTTCAATTACGACTGGGACGACATTGCCACGCGACGCCTACGCGCCCAGTGGCCTAGTGTGCACAGCGGGTTTGACCTGTTCACCTTCCCCAGCAATGCACGCTTGGCCTGGTTTGACGTGGAGCGATTTGTAGGCCTGTGCGCGCTTAAGGCCAAGCTGCTAGGCGCTCGGGCCGTGATGTCTAACCATGAGCAGTTTGGCGCCCTGTGTGCAGCGCTGATCGCCGAAAAAATGGGCTGGCCCGGCACACCGGTGAATGCCATTTTGGCCTGCCAACACAAGCTGTATGCCCGCAAAGTATTACAACGTGTGGCGCCCGAGGCCAATTTAAAATTTGAGCGATTGCCCGCCCGCTATGGCGAGCCTATCCCCAATGGTCTGGCCTACCCCTGCTTTGTAAAACCAGTCAAAGCCGCGTTTTCGGTGCTGGCCAAAACCGTACACAACCAAGCAGAACTGCAGGCGCACACACGCTTTGGCCCCTGGGAACTGTGGGTGATTCGGCATTTGGTGGAGCCCTTTGAGCGCATTATTCAAAAGCGTTTGCCCCAGGCGGGCACCGCGCACAGCCTGATGCTCGAAGAAGCAGTGAATGCTCGCCAGTACAACCTGGACGGCTATGTGTGGCAGGGCGAGGTACAGCCCTTGGGTGTGGTGGACGAAGTGATGTACCCCAACACCCAGGCTTTTATGCGCTTTGAATACCCCAGCCGCCTGCCCGCCCGTGTGCAACGGCGCGCGGCCGATGTGGCCCAGCGCTTTTTAGACGCCATTGGTTTTACGCATGGATTGTTCAACATGGAGTTCTTTTACTGTGAGCAAAGCGACAGGCTCACGGTCATTGAATTTAACCCCCGAATGGCTTCGCAGTTTTCTGACCTGTATCAGCGGGTAGACGGCATTAACCTCCACGAAATAGCCTTCGCATTGGCCCATGGTCAAAACCCCGCCATGCTGACCAAAGATGCGCCCACCGCAGGCGCTGCCGCCAGTTTTGTGTATCGCTTATTTGACCCAGCCCTGCGTGCTACATTCCCCGACTCACAAGCCAGGCAGCAATTTGCACAGGCCTTTCCTGATGCGCTTTATTTTGAATTCCCCAAAGACGGCAAACAAATAGAGCGCGACTTCAAATGGCTGCAAAGTTACCGCTACGGCATTGTGCACTTGGGCGGGCAAACCAGCAGTGACCTGCGCCAGCGCTGCGAACAGGCCAGCCACCTCTTGGGTTGGCCTGCACCCTACGCAGGCGAGGCCTGGGAATGGATGAACACACCGCACCCCAAGGGGTCGGAACTGTTTGGGCCAGAGCCAGTCAGTAAGGCCACGTAATTTTTAGATTCACAGGAGTTGAGTACCATGAACACTTTCACACAAATTCGCCGCCTGGCCCTGGTGGGCATTGCCGCTTTGGTGCTGACCGGTTGCAGCGCCATGACTGCACAAAACCCGTCATCGGGCTTGAGCCCCGTCAACGCAGCGGCCATGGACGACTCTCCACGCGTCATGCTGTTTGGTGCAGATGTGGTGGCCTACTTTACACAGAACGCCTACGTGCAAGGCCAACCCGGCATCAAAAGCACCTACAAAGACGTGGATTTTTATTTTTCTACGCCCGAACACAAAGCACAGTTTGATGCGCAACCCGAACAATACCTGCCGCAATACGGTGGCTATTGTGCCAACGGCATCATGTTTGGTATTCCATGGGGCGGCAACGCACAAGATTTCCGCGTGGTCGACGGCAAACTGTACATTTTTGGCGGTGAAGTGTCCCAAGCCGCATTCGAACTCGACCTGCAACAAAACATTGCCTTGGCCGATGGCTACTGGCAAAGCGAAGTCGCCAACAACAACAGCTTTTTGCAGCGGGCCAAGCGCTTGGTGGTGCGTGTACCGCATTACAAAACTGGCGAAGAGCAAGCCGCCCAAGTGCAAGCCGCCCGCAATGGCAGCTAATGGCTGTTATATTTATTTTTCAACGCCCCGGCCGGGGCTCCAATCGTGAGGTATCAATGAACAAGTTTGGATTGTCTTTGTCCCGTCGTGTGTTTACGGCAGCCGGTTTGGCTTTGGCCCTGGGCGTTGCACTGCCAGCCCATGCAGAGCAAGTGCTCAAGGTGAGCACCATTCCTGAAGAAGCCGCCACCGAGCAAATTCGCAAATTTGAGCCATTGGCCAACTACCTCAGCAAAAGCCTGGGCATGAAAGTGGAGTTCACCCCAGTGAGCGACTACCCTGCTGCCGTGGAAGCGCTGGTGAACAAAAAAGTGGACCTGGTGTGGCTGGGTGGCTTTACCCATGTGCAGGCCTCCCTGCGCTCTGGTGGCAAGGTGATCCCCATTGCACAGCGTGTTGAAGACACCAAGTTTCAATCGGTGTTTATCGCCAAAACCGACTCGGGCATCAAATCCCTGCAAGACATGAAGGGCAAACAAATTTCATTTGGTTCGCAAAGCAGCACCTCGGGCCACCTGATGCCCCGCAGCTTCTTGCTCGACGCTGGCCTTGAGCCCGAGAAAGCATTCAAGCGCGTGGCCTATTCTGGCGCGCACGATGCCACCATTGCCTCCGTGGTCAGCGGCAAAGTGGATGCCGCCGCGCTGGACATCACCGTGTGGAAAAAGTTTGTGAACGAGAACAAGGTGGACACCAAAGACGTGGATGTTTTTTACACCACCCCACCCTACTTCAACTACAACTGGACCGTTCACCAAGACATGCCTGCAGACTTGCGCAAAAAAATCCAGAAAGCGCTGTTTGATCTGGACCCAGCGGTGCCCGAGCATGCTGAAATCTTGAAACTGAACCGTGCCACCCGCTATGTGGACACCAAGCCCGAGAACTACAAAGGCCTGGAAAGCGCCGCCCGCAGCGCTGGCTTGTTATAATCGCGTTAATTAAGGGGGGAGCGGTAACCCCCCTTGGCCTTATGGGGGATGCAGTGCAGTGAAGCTTCAAATTCAGGACATCCACGCCTGCCACCCCTCGGCCCCCACCGGCAGTGCCCCCGCCATTCGCAACATGTCCTTGTTGATCAACGAAGGCGAGCAAGTTGCGCTTATTGGCCCCTCGGGTGCAGGCAAAACCACACTGCTGCAACTCCTGGCTTGCACACTTCAACCCGTGCAAGGCAGCATTCAAGTTCAAAACCAATCCCCTTGGGCCTTGGGCAAACGCAAGCTGCAGAAGCTTCGTGGTCAGTTGATCATTGCCCCGCAAGTGCCACCGCTGCCTCCTCGCCAAAGGGTGATCACCTCGGTGCTGGCGGGTCGCCTGCCGGCCATGGGCTTTTGGCAAAGTTTGAAGTCCCTGTTTTACCCCGTCGACATACCCGCCGCCCACGCAGCCTTGGCCAAGCTTGATCTGCCCGAAAAGATTTTTGAGCGCGTGGATCGCTTGTCGGGGGGTGAGCGCCAGCGTGTGGGTTTGGCGCGCCTGTTTGTGTCCCCCGCCAAGCTGTGGCTGGTGGACGAACCTTTGTCGGCCCTGGACCCCATCCGGGCACGCTTGGCCATGTCGGCCCTTACCCAAACCGCTACCGAAACCAGCACCACGCTGGTGTGCACCCTGCACCAGGTGGACATGGCCCTGGCATTTTTTAAACGCATTGTGGGCCTGCGCGATGGGCAAATTGTGTTTGATTTGCCCACCGAGAAGGTCACCCCGGCCATGCTGAAATCCCTGTATGCCCAATACGAGCACGAATTGTTTTCTCAGCCCGACCAGGAGCTGATTGCCAAACAATTCGAGCGCTCAGTGCCCACGGTGGTGGTCAACAATTGTCGATGAGCAACCTGCCAGTGCACAACCCGCGGTTTGATGTGCCCCTCAAAGACCCGGCCTGGCACCAGCGGCTATTCTGGATGGTGTTTGGGGTGCTGTTGCTTTGGCCGCTGATGCAGGCCACTGAATTTCGCCCAGCTGTTTTGTTTGAGCCAGACAATCTTCGCGTGAGCGCGCAATTCATTGGCAGCTTTTTCCCGCCCGTGCTGGAGCCCGACCTGCTGGCACGCATCGCCCGTGAAACCTGGAAAACCGTGGCCATTGCCACTGCTGGCATGGTGCTGGCCTTGTGCATCGCCTTTCCGCTCACCGTGCTGTCTACTCGGGTTCTGTCGGTGTCGGCCATATCTGGTCGAATGAGCGTATTGCCTTTTGCTGTGCGCTTGGCCATTCGCTGGTTGCTGATTTTTTTGCGAAGCATTCCCGAATTGGTGTGGGCGCTGGTGTTTGTGCGTGTGGTGGGCTTGGGCCCCACCGCTGGGGTGTTGGCCATTGCGCTCACCTATGGCGGCATGCTGGGCAAGGTGTATGGCGAAATTCTTGAAAGCGGCGAAACCACACCCACCGAAACCCTGCTGCGCAACGGGTCAAGCCGGTTACAAGCATTCTTTTATGGGCTACTGCCGCAAAACGTGATGGAGCTCACCTCCTACACCGTGTACCGCTGGGAATGCGCCATTCGCTCTTCAGTGGTGCTGGGCTTTGTGGGTGCGGGTGGCCTGGGGCAAGAGCTGGACGCTTCCATGAAAATGTTCAACGGCGGCGAAGTGGCCACCATGTTGATTGTGTTTATTCTATTGGTGGCGCTGGCCGATTCGGTCAGTGGCTTTTTTAGGCGGAGGCTGCTGTGAGCAACCCCACACCAACCACTTGCCCCAGCCGCGCCCCAGCACTCATCAAACCCGGCACAGCCGCTTTGCTGGCTGCTTTGTTGGCACTGGTGTTGGCCAGTTTTTATACCTTGCAACTTAAATGGGGCGAATTTTTATCGCTGGAAGCTTTCCGCTCCATGGGTCGCTTTGTGGGCGAGTTTTTCCCCATGGACCTGGGCGCCGCGTTTGTTAAAAAAGTGGGCTGGGGCACCCTGGAAACCTTGGCCATGTCCCTGCTTGGTACTCTGTTGGCCGCAGTGGCGGGCTTGGGTCTGGCTTTGCCCGCCAGCAAATTGCACAGCAAAGACCACGGTTTTTTTCGCACCCCCACACGCTGGCTACTCAATGCCCTTCGCTCCATTCCCGAATTGGTGTGGGCTGCGCTGCTATTGATTTCGGCCGGTCTTGGCCCTTTTGCTGGCACGCTGGCCTTGGCCTTTCACACCACAGGTGTGTTGGGCCGCTTGTTTGCCGAGTCCATTGAAAATGCTCCGCCCGAACCTGCCGATGCGCTGCGCGCACAAGGCGTGGGCAATTTGCGCGTGTTTTATTTCACCACCCTGCCCCAGGTATTGCCACAACTGTTGAGCTACACCCTGTACCGTTGGGAAAACAACATCCGCGCCGCCGCCGTATTGGGCGTGGTGGGTGCAGGCGGCTTGGGGCAGTTGCTGAGCTTTCACATGGGGCTGTTTCAAATGGGCAAAACCGCCACCATTTTGGCTGCCATGCTGCTGCTGGTTGCTTTGGTCGATAGCCTAAGCTATCAATTGCGGCGCTCTCTTACACGATAAAAACACATGCTTCCTGTTCCCCAATTTATTCAAATTCACCAAGCGCGTGCTGAGCACATTCGGCAAGAACTGCTGCAGGGCCTGCAAGCCGAGTGCCCCAGCATTGCGCCCAAGTACCTCTACGACGAATTGGGATCCAAGCTGTTTGAGGCCATCACCTGCATCCCGGAGTACTACCCCACCCGCACGGAAGCAGCCATTTTTAAAGAACACAGCCAGGCCATGGCCCAGCAGGTTCCACCCGGCGCGGTGCTCATCGATTTGGGCGCTGGCAATTGCGAGAAAGCGGCCCGGCTCTTCAATGTGTTTCACCCCTCCCGTTATGTGGCAGTCGATATCTCCGTGGAATTTTTAAAAGGTGCGCTTGAGTGCCTTCAGCGGCAATTCCCCAGCCTGCACATGGCCGGTGTTGGGCTGGATTTTTCTGAGCAACTGCAATTGCCTGCTGAATTGAAATTGCCAGCTGACCTACCCCGCGTGATGTTTTACCCGGGCTCCAGCATCGGCAACTTTACGCCGCAAGCCGCACTCGCATTTCTAAAACAAGTGCACCACGCCTGCGGCCATGGCGCTGGCAGTGGCCTTGTGATTGGGGTGGACCTGGTTAAAAGCAAGGCCGTGCTGGAAGCCGCTTACGACGACGCACTGGGGGTAACAGCCGCATTTAACCGCAACATGCTGCTGCACTTTAACCGTTTGGCGGGCACCAATTTCAAGTTGGCCGACTGGAAACACATCGGCCTGTACAACACCGAATTAAACCGCATAGAAATGCACCTGGAAGCGGTGCGCCACGTGGTGGTGCAGTGGGATGGTGGGCAGAGGCGTTTTGCAGAAGGCGAGCGCATGCACACCGAAAATTCGTACAAATGGACGCTGGCAGGCTTTGAACAATTGCTGGCCCAAGCAGGCTTTGCCAAAAGCACTGCATACACCGACCCACTGCAACAGTTTGCCGTGTTCTGGGCACAGGCTTAAAACCTAATCGACCAAACCCAAACGCCACAGACTGGTGAGCTCTTTAGAACGCGCATCGTAAAGTGGGTCGCTGGCATCCAAGGCCTTGCCGTGTTTGGGCTTTGTGTCTGTGCGGCCAAGCACGTTCAGCCCTGCTTCAGCAATCCAAGTCAATAGGTCTTCACGAGTGCGAAGTTTTAAATGCTCGGCCAGGTCAGACAACACCAACCACCCTTCGCCACCGGGGTTCAAGTGCTGGCGTAGCCCGTTTAAAAATCCTTTGAGCATGCCGCTGTGTTCATCGTACACCGCTCGCTCAATGGGCGAGGTGGGCTTGCCAGGCAACCAGGGCGGGTTGCACACAACAAGGTCGGCCTTGGCAGGTGGGTTTTGCGCACCAAACAAATCGCCCTGCAACAGTTGCACGTTCTTGCTGTAGCCCAGCTGATGGATGTTAAAGCTTGCGCAAGCCAGAGCACGCGCATCGTTGTCGATGGCTAGCACCTGCCCCACACTGCGCCTTGCCAACACGGCTGCCAACACGCCGGTGCCTGTGCCAATGTCCAGCGCCGTTCCCCCTGGCTTGCAAGCCGGGGGCAAAGGGGCTTGGTTCACCAGGTCGATGTACTCGCCACGCACGGGCGAAAACACACCGTAGAAGGGGTGAATCCTGTTGTTGGGTGCGGCGCCCAAGGCGGGCACCTCCACCCCTTTTTTGCGCCACTCATAGGCCCCAACTAGGCCCTGCAATTCACGCAGGGAAGCAAGCCGCATGGGCCCATTGGGCTGCGGCTCACCCCAGGCTTGTGTGCAGGCCTCGGTCACATCGGGTGAGCGCTTCAGGGGGATGCTGTAGTCGCCGTTGAAGGGAATGAGCACCGCCCCCAAAATGCGCGCCCGTTGGGCTTGCGCCTGGCGGTACAAATGGAAGCGCTGCGGGTAATCCTCTGTCGCTTTGCCTGCTTTGATGGCCTTGGCTTTTTTGTACTCTGCGTTTTTATCCAAACGGCGCGCCATGGCTTGCACCAGTTGGCGTGCATTTTGAAAATCGCCCTGCCACACAAATGCCTTGCCCTCACTGGCCAAGCGGTAAGCCGCATCGGCTGTCAATGTGTCGTCAGCCACCTGCACTTGCTTGGGGGGTGGCAGGTTGCGTTCGCTTTGCCACAAGGCATGCTGCTGCATGCCATTTTCTATCCAACTGATGGTCGGCAAAAGCAAGGTATTGGGCATGAAGGACTCTGGTTATGACTGGACCTGCTTGGACCTGTCTTTTTTGGCGGGGGCTTGATTATGCCTCAAAGGCAGGAATTGCTGAGTACCGCGCTGCGCCCACAAACGAGATACTTTTCTAACCTGGGCCGGGTTGAAAGGTTTGGTGAGGTAGTCGGTCATGCCATTTTTCATGGCCTCTTCCTTTTCGCTGGTCAAGGCACCCGCGGTAAGGGCAATCACAGGCAATTGACCCAGACCAGGCAATTTACGAATTAAAGCAACCGCTTGGTTACCGTCCATCACCGGCATTTGAATATCCATGAACACCAAATCCACAGCGCCGGGATTTTCGCACAACCAATCCACCACCGCTTGCCCATCCGGGAATGTTGCCACCACTTTGGCGCCCTCTGTTTGCAACAAACCTGATGCCACCTTCAGGTTCAAAGGGTTGTCATCCACAATACAAACCCGAACACCCGTTAAGCCTGCCATGCTGGGCTCTTTCAACACAGAACGCTGGTCCAGCCATTCCACGGGCAATCCCTTCAATGTTGCAGCTTGACCAATGGCGTTGAACAAATCCAGATCACGAGCCATGGCAAACGATTGTCCCCCGACCTCGCACACATTTTGACTCAAATTGATTTTCACCTTCAAACCCGCAGATGCAGCGTCGAGTGGCTGACTGAATTCTTCGTCAGACACATTTGAATCTTCGATCAAGACATCACAGGAAGCTTGCTGGTCCTCCGGCAAAACCACCCAACCAAATTGAGTCGCGGCCTGGCTGGCAAAAGCCTTCAACTCTGCAGTCTGATTGAACAAAGCCAAACGCAACAAAACCGAGTCAGAGGACGTCACATTCTCAATGGACCGATCCTGCAAAACCCCCCGCTGCTCCAGTTCAATCTCTACCCAAAACAAACTCCCTTCACCCAAGGCGCTGCTCACGCCCACTTCACCGCGCATCAACTCGGCAAGTTGTTTAACAATCGACAAACCCAAGCCAGTGCCACCAAAATACCGGGTGGTGGAGGTGTCTGCCTGTACAAAGGGCCGGAACAGCTTTTGCCGGGTCTCTTCCAACATGCCAGGGCCTGTATCTTCGACCTCAAGCCGAATGCGCGTACCGCTGGATTTTTGATTCTGACGCGCAAGCGTACATCGAACCTGAACCTGCCCAGCGTTGGTGAACTTGGTTGCATTGCCGACCAAGTTGATCAAAATTTGCTTGGTTCGGGTTTCATCACCCACCAAGACATCAGGCACCGATTGGCGATCAACTTTTGCATTCAAATCGATCCCTTTTTGCTCAGCCACGGAGGAAAACATCTCGAGCACTTCCTGAACCAGCACATGCAGAGAAAACTCGCTTTTCTCCAAGTGCATTTCCCCGGCTTCAATTTTTGACAGGTCAAGAATGTCATTGAGCAGGGTGAGCAAATGTTGGCCCGAGCTGTAGATGGAGCCCACCAAATCAAGCTGTTCGTGCGCATCCAGCAAACGCCGAAGCAGGTAAGAATTGCCGATGATGCTATTCAAAGGGGTTCTTAATTCATGGCTCATATTGGCCAAGAACTGGCTTTTTTGCAGGTTTGCATGCTCAGCAGCCAGTTTGGCATTTTCCAGGAGCTTCTGAGTTTCGCGTTTGGAGGTCACGTCCACCCACAGCCCGAGCAGCCTCCACTCTGAAGTACGCGCCTCTGACAAGGGGATAAACCACACATCAAACACCCGCAATTCGTCGCCATTGCATTGCACATGCAACTCGGTTTGATGAAACCCACTGGGTTTGTCCCTTGACACCAAGATGTCCCACGCCATTTGGCCGACCTCGGAGGGCATGAGTTTTTTTATGGAACATCCCAGCAGGTCGATTTGCTCGTACCCCACCTCTGCACTGAAGGTCTCGGACACTTCAATAAAAAAGCCATCCTTGTCCGTGAGGGTGTAAGAAAAGCTATTTTTGATAGCATCCACCATGACCCGGTTGTCTTGGGCACGCTGTTCCAAGGCTTGTTGCATCGACATCAAGACGGTGAGGTCGTTGCCCACCTCATAAAAGCCGATGACCTTCCCGCGATCCACATCGGGAAGCAATTGAACCAAAGCGTGGCGCGCTGGTTCGTTCAGCGTTCGTGGTGGATAGGTGCGCTGAAGCTTTTGGGCTCTGCCTTGTAGCACTCCTTCAACTGCCCGCGTGGCAGGCTCGTCGTATAAGCTCCCCCAAACGTCCGGCAAACTTGCTCCGAGCAATTCCTCATCGGAATACCCATACCAATCGGCACTGGCTGCGTTGGCAAACACACAAAACCCTTCCCGACTCCAATAGCAAATCATCGAGGGCACCGCATCCAAGGTCGCGGTTAAAAAACGTTTGGCCTTGGTCAATTCACTGGTGCGCTCCTGCACCTTCAACTCAAGGGTGCTTTGAACAGACCGCTGATGCGCCTTGTATTCCAGAAAACTTCGAATGTCCTCCACAAACAATGCACAACCATCAATCTGATTTTTATCGCCCATCCACGGGGTAAAGTGCATGCGGATGCTTTGCTGGTCGCCATTGGGCAAATCCAGATTCAAAAAATCATGGTCCAGATGCTCGCCTCGCATTACCCGGGCAAACAGGCCCTGAAGCAACCTGCGATCGTTGTCTCGGGCTGTTAAGTCAAACAAACGCTGGTTGTGATTCGAGGCCTGCCCCGTGGAATCAAAAAGCTCGTGCCACGCCTTGCTGGCAGACACCACGCGCCCCTCACGATCTATCAATGCAATTGCAACCGATACCGCATCGTTCAAGGTGGACAACTGCACGCGAAGCTTCTCGAGATTTTTATTTTTTCTTGAGTTTTCGAGTCGAGCTTGAGCGAGCCGGGTCAGCAGCAAAGTTGCTAAGGCCAACAGAAGGGACATGGCAAAACCCACGGCATAAATAGACCTTTGGCTCCACCCCTGCAGGCTCTGAACATAGTCCAATTGAGGCGATACCGTAAGCCGCCACACACGCCCTTTTAAAGGAATCTCGGTGAACGACTCAAACCCGGTGTCCAAGGTCGCATCCATGCCAGCGGCAAAAACCGGTTTGGTTTGGCCAGCCACCGTCACATCTTGAATGTTGAAACCAACTCGATCGGTATAGCGGTTTAGCTTGTCCAAGGCCTCGTGAACAAAAATGGGGCTGTAAGCAAACCCAACCAGATCCTCTAACTCAACATCGCCACTTGGCTTATAAAATCTGTCTTCCCTGTACACCGGGATGATGAACAGCAGTCCACCCATGGGCGTGTTGGGTGTTTGCACCAAGGTAATCGGCGCCGTAAGCTGCGCTTGCCCGGTTTTAAATGCCCGCCATGCGGCGTCTCTTCGATGGGTCTCTGAGGCAATGTCCAAACCGCGCGCGTTGCCATTGATGTTGGCTGGCTCGATGAAGCGAATCACCATCCGGTCGCCGGTATTGGGGCTTAATTCACGAATCACCAGGGGATCACTTTCGTCTTGCGCAGCCGCCTGCAGAAACCCTTCCACGTCTGCCTTGGGCACGTATTGGACAAAGCCAAAACCCCGGCAGCCAGGAAACTCAGCTTGCAAATCACGGGTACGCATGTACTGCCGGAATGAATCCGCGGACAAATTGTTGACTCCGCGTGCCACCACTGCACCGCGGGCGCCCCTCAGGCCATATTCGTACACGGTCATGAGGTCGACCATGTAATTGGACAATTCGCCTTGCAGGGTAGTTAAACTGTCCTTAACCAAAGTGGTTTGGCGCTGCCTTTCGCCCACGGCCAAATGGTGGGTAACAGCAAACACCAACATGCTCGTTCCAAAGGCCAGCAGCCAAGGTAGCCAAACATTGCCCCATTGTACCCAGGGCTGGGAAGAGGATGCTTCACGCACGCTGACCTCGATATAAACCGCTTTCAGCCATGCTAATTCATTTTTGCAGCAGGCGTAATTCCAAATTAAAGGAAAAAAACCCCTTGTTCAGGCTGCGGCCATGGTCTGAACATCTGCCGGCAACACGCCATAGCCCAACTGCAGTGAAATATTGCCCACGCAGCGCTGGGCTTCTCGCCAACTAATGTTGGCAATTTGCTTGTTTTGCTCACGACACGCCAAAGCACAATCCCAAAAATACTGGCTCAATACCGGCATGGACAAACGTTCACATGATTTATAAAACCGCAAAAAATGCCAACCCGCGTATTCGTAATCGCCGTTAAGCAAAGCGCTTGTCACTGCGCTGCGCGCGCTCATCACTTGGTCAACCACGCGGTAAACCTCCACCAAAACACGTTGCGGACCCAAGCCGTGATTTTTTTCAACCTCGGTCAGCTCTACATGCTTGGACAAGACTCCAAGAACCGCATCGCATCGCTGCTGCATGGGGTCCATATTCAAATTGGCGTTCATAGTACTCCCCTAAGTAGAACCGCCCTTCAAGGCGCGCAAACAAGTCAATTCAAAGGCGGCTGAAAAAATAGCGAGGGCCTCATCTCTTTGAGTGGGGCTAAGGCATGCCGCCTGTTCCTTAAAACGCTGAATGAAAAGTGACAAGCGACCAAAGCCCACGTCTTGCAGCGCCATGGCAAAATCAGCCAACTTCAAATCAAGCACCGATCCGACCAAGGCGCCCACCTTGCCTTTTAACCCTTGGTAGAGCGCCAGAATTGCATCAAAATCCCTGGAGATGCTGTGCAGCAGGCCATGCAGTACAGGCTTGGACAAATCAGTCAAGCGCTGCACTTCAGATTCGGTTTGCACCAACAGGGGCGACAACGTGCCAGAGGCCAACCACCGGGACATGTTTGTGAATGCCTGCGCTGAAACATTCAGGCGGGACACCATCCAAGCGGTATCAACATGGGAGGCAACGCCACTGAAACCATGCATGTGGTCTGCAACGGGGCATGCGGGATCACCCAAGGCGACAAGAGGAACGCCCGTTTCATAAACCAGGTCAGAAAGACATTTCACATCCGCTTGCTCGGCGTGAGAAAACAGTTCTAAATCCAGAACAAGCAAGTCTGCACCCAGGTTGCGCATGCCCTCGTTGAGTTCTTTCAGCGTCGGCAAATAAAGAACTTCACCGGCATTGGCGCCAAGGCATGTTTGAACGGTGTGGGCGGTCCACTGCGACGGACCGCAAACCCAAACCCGGGGGCGGCAATGGGACACTTTAAAAATGGAACCAAGCGTGACCGGTTTGGGGTTTTGCAGATGCAAACAAGCCCCACGCAAATTGCGACAAACCATGGGTCCGTCGATCATTTGGTCAATCAGGCCTAGGCAATCGTCCTCGCCCACGCGCGCCCACTGTGCGCCACCTCCCAACTTAACCCATGGCAAAGCCCTACCAAACTGACTGCCCATCCAATGTTGCCAAGCCGATGCATCATTGGCAGACTCAACATCGCCCACCAGAAGCAGCAAGTCTGGGCAAATCAGGTTTGAGTGAGGGGCTTTTCCTTGCGCTGCAGCACCCATGCGGTAAGGAATGGCCACCCCACCCTCTTGCTCAATCAAACTACAAACAAAATCAAGCGCCTCAGGATTCTCTGATAGAACCCCCACTGACCACAGGCTGGCATCTGACATCCACCTGCCTGCAGAACTTACGGTGCTATTGAGGTGCAAGCACTCAATCGTCAGGGTGTGGGCTTCTTCAGAGGCCAGCACACGCACCGTGTCGAAGGCAGAAGAACGTGGCAATGCCGAGGCTTCAATGCCGGCTCGCAATGTATCAATGTCCACAGGCCCAAAATTTGAGCGCATGGTGCAAATCAAACGAATCAACAAGTCATCCTGCCGGGGCTGCGCATCAATTTTTATAAAACCGACGTCGAACCGTTCAAACACCGCAGCCAGCACGCCCCGGTAAAAAACCAGAAAGTCGCTGTGTGAAATCCTCGTGCTTACAAACGCGCCTTGTGGTGCAAGACCAGTGCGTTCTCCCACCCCTAAGGATCGGACAAGCTGATCAAACACGGACACCATACTGAGCATGGATTGATCCATGCCATGCGAAGTTGCAGCCACCCTGGTCTCGATGGTCTGCAGCAGCCGCTCCTGCTCTGCCATCATTGCATTTAAATTTTTTTGCTTATCGCGGCTTAGCCACTGTGTCCCCCCACCCTCTATCTCTGTTTTGAGTCGCATGCCATTAAAAATGGCTTCACGACACAACTTTGCACTGGAACTCAATTCAAAACCCAAACCCTGAGCCAGCCTTTGTTGCGCCCGTTCAAAGGGCTTGCTCAGCGGCAGCATCGTTTTGTTTGGCCGTTGAATTGCAGGCATCTCATCCACACCCAAACGTACAGCCCCCGCACCCGCATCGTTCAATGCCTCTACGGTCACGCAAACTGGGTGACTCCAACTGGGCTTTTCACCCAGACGAAGCTCAAGCCTTTTTGCAGTTGAATCAAGATCATGCACCACCTCATCAATGGCCAGGCTCAATGTATCTCGGTCGTCGGGATGAATGCAAAGCCTCCAACGCTGCCCCCACAGATCGTCGTCATCGCTGTTGGTCAAGTGCTGCCAAGCCAAATTGGCCATCACAAAATCACCGGAAAAGGACAACCAAAGGGAGGGCCTCAGGTCCTGAACCGGGCTGCGGTCGCTGACATGCTCGAGTGTCGACAGTGCTTGCCCAGGTTGTGCTGACATCTGGTATCCCCCTTTTTGACTGCTTTTGATCATTGATGTGCCTTTCATATTAGGGAGAGGACACACCACCCCCCCCTACCCTTTTGGGTAGGCCTAAACAGGGCACATCGAATTCAACTCAGAATCCACACTACAAATACACTGCTCTAGCACTTGGTTAAATTCATCCGGTAAGCCGACGCCATCTTCGAGCTGTTGCTCCCAGGCCAGCAGCACTTCAGACAAACTCCGCAGCCCCGTGGAGGCTGCACTGCCGCGCATTTTGTGCAAAAGTCGCTTCAGCTGGCTTTGATTTCCCTGATCCGCCAAAGCGACCAGGGTTCGAGCGTCTTCCCGAAAGCCTTCCAAAAAGCGTTTAACCACTTGCGCCTGAAGGCTGGTGTCCCCAGCAAACAGCTCGTCCAACACCTTCCAGTCAATGGCTTTAACAGCGGATTCTGGCTCCTCGCCCGCCCCCTGGCTCAGGTATTTGTTGAGCAACTCAATGAGGTCGGCCCGACGTATGGGTTTGGCCAAGTGCTCATTCATGCCTGCAGCCAGGCAACGCTCTCGATCTGCCGCGAAGACGTTCGCCGTCAAAGCAACGATGGGGATGGCACGACGGCCGTGATCACGTTCGTATTCACGAATTTTTCTTGTGGCGGCGTACCCATCCATCTCTGGCATCTGGCAGTCCATCAACAGCAGATCAAATTGCTCATCGCGAATGGCGCGTGCCGCATCAATGCCATTGCTGACCATTTTGAAGGTGAGCCCAAACTGGGGAAGCACAATGGCCAACAGTTCTTGGTTGATTGGGTTGTCTTCGGCCACAAGCACATGCCCTTTGAATGTGCTTTCCACGGGGGCAACAGGAGTGGCTTTGCTGGCTTCACCCTGATCAGAACTTCCCAAACATTGAAGAATTCGCTGCCTTGCATGTACGTGGTCCAACTGATTGGCCACGCAAGAGGACAAACCCGCCATCAACTGCCTAAGCTCTTGAGCTCGCAAGGGCTTCAGCAAAGCCCCCACCAAACACTCGCTGCTGTTGGCGAGCAAGTTCTCGCTGCTTCCGCCAGAGCTCAACATCACCACGTGCGGAGAACGCTTTCCCCAAAGCCCCCACACCTGGCGGACTAACCAATCGCCATTTTTTTCAGGCATATTCATGTCGCACAACACCACATTGAAGGGTTTCTCAGCTTGATTGGCCGCCCGCATCAACTCGAATGCCTTGCCCGCGGAGTGGGTTGTTTCATGCTCGATGCCCAGGAAAGACAAATTATCGGAAATGATGGATGCGTTAAGCGGCACGTCGTCTACGATCAACACCTTCAGCTGAACCTCGCCCGCTACGTTATGTAAAACCTCGGGCTCAAGTGGCTCCTCGCTCTCAACCACAGGCAAGCGCACTTGAAATGAAAAAATGGAGCCCAACCCGGCTTCGCTGACCACCTTGATGGAAGAACCCATCAGATTCATCAATTTTTGGCTGATTGCAAGACCAAGCCCCGTGCCTTCGAAACGACGGTCTGCACCCTGATCAACTTGCTGGAATACGCGGAACAGCTTGCTCTGCTCCTGCAGCGGAATACCGATACCAGTGTCTTGAACAAACACTTCAAGAACGTCCTCATCCGCGGCGCTGGAACGAATTCCCACCACCACATGGCCTCTCTCTGTGAACTTCACGGCATTGCCCACCAAATTAACCAACACCTGGCGCATGCGGAATGGATCACCCACAAAGTGGCGGGGGAATGTGGGCGGGTAGCTGATGATCAGCTCCAGTTGTTTGCTGCTACACGCGTGCTCAAACGTTGCAGCCACATCAGTAATCAAGCTTTCAAGGCTAAAAGGTCTGCTCAAAAGCTCAACATGATCAGCCTCCAACTTCGACACATCCAACACGTCGTTGATCACGGCCAACAAACTCTCTGCAGAGGTTTGAATATTGCGTGCATACCGGGCCTGCGTGCCATTCAACTCGGTGGCACTGAGCAATTCGCTCATGCCGATGATGCCATTCATGGGGGTTCGTATTTCGTGGCTCATGGTGGCCAAAAACAGGCTTTTGGCCTTGTTGGCCCGTTCAGCTTCTTCTTTGGCCAGCAACAACTGGGCCTCAGCCGCCGCGCGGTTTCGATCGGCCCGCATGCTGCGGATCATGCTCGAAAGCACCATTCGAAATGGCTCCAGGTGTTCTATCTGCTCATCGGTGTAACCCCCGGCGCGATTGGCGATCGCCATCATGCCAAGCACTTCATCACCAGCAGTTAAGGGCAAGCCTAAAAAATTTTCTACCAAGGGGTGCTTGGATGGGAAACCCTTGGAGCGTGGGTCAGACGCCGGGTCGTTGGCCAACAGAGGTTTGCCATGCAACACCACCCATCCGAACAAATTGTCCAGGCTTTGAAAATCGATGTAGCCCGTGCGCAAAAACCCTTCGTACAGACCCTTGGAATTTTTGTCCCAAGAAATATCGCTCAGCGCATACAGGCGCATGAAAGGCTTGCCATCGTCGTTAAGCAGCCTTTCTGCAAGAAAACCGAACTTGCTTTCGGAGATATCCAACAAGGTGTCGAGCACCTCATTGAACCGGTCTGATACCTTTTGTTCAACCAAAAAACTCGAGGTAATTCGGTTTAACACCGACAGGGTGTGGCTGGTTTGCTGCAAGCGAAGCTCAATGTCTTTGCGCTCAGTCACATCGGTGAATGCAGCCACCAAACCACCTTTGCCCAAGGCTTCATCGAGATTACAGGTCATCATCATGCTGCGTGACCAGTCCCCCTCAGCGCCCATGCGCAGCTCCAGGCACACCATCGGCTCTTCGCCCTGGACTAAATCCAGCAGCGCCAGCTTGACCCGGTCGCGATCCTCAACATGCACGCATCTAAGCCACCTTGTGCCTTGCAAGGTCGTTGGTTCAACCCCAATCTGGTCTTGCCAGTAGTGGTTTGCAAAGGTGCACCCCAGCGCAGCATCAATGCGAAGAATGCCCACCGGGGACACGCGTGCAATCAGGTCCATGCCTTGTTCGCGAGGCACCTCCGCACCAAATAGCCCCCCATGAACAGCGCTGCGATTGCTGCCCACAATCAACAAATAAAAACCCAAAGCCAAAATCGCCGCGGCCCATTGAAAATCATTGCCCTGCTGGGGCACAAATCCTAAAAAGGCGACCGCCAACACCACCAACAGCAGACCCACCGGCCTCATGAACCTGAAGCGAACCGAGCCGCCTGGGCGGTAATCATTTTTTTGTGCTTCACCAGCGCGTTGTGAAATCATGTCGTTCCCCTTTAGGCCGGTTCTTCGCATTTACAAAACAACTCAACCACATTGCCCCGCCCGTGGTACCGCACACGATCAAAAAACATCTGATTGGCCATGGCTATGCCGCGCCCGTGCAGGTCGAAGGCGCGGTCTGGATCAAAATCCAGATAACGCTGCCAGTCAAAGCCAGGGCCTTCGTCTTCGATGATTACAAGCACACCTTCCGCCTGCCGCTGCAGATTGACCTTGACCTGGCGCTTCGAATAACACTCCATGGCAAAGCGCTTTTGAATTTCTTCCGAAAGGCACCCAGCCTCCAAGAAGCGGCTTTTTTCTTCATAAGAAATTTCCAGGTTGCCGTGCTCAATGGCATTGACCAACATCTCGTAGAAGCCCAGCGCACTGCGATCGGGCTGATCCGTGGCGTGGGCCAACAAGGCCGCCAAGTTGCTTGCATGCTCAAGGGACGACAGCCTGAATTGCATGAAGTCGGCCTGCCGCATGCCAGCGGCCATGCCACCCATTTGCTTTTCAAGGTCTTTGCGGGCCAAGTACTCTCGGCACAAGTGATCCAAAGCAGCCAAAAGCACCTGCCTGGACATCGGTTTGGTCAGGTAAACATCAACACCTGCTTTCAAGCCCTCAGCAATTTCATCGTTTTTGCCGCAGGCCGTGAGCATCACCACAGGGGTTTGCGCGTGAATTGGGGTAGCCCGGAGCCACTTCACCACCTCCAGGCCAGATCGCTTGGGAAGATCACGGTCCAACAAAAAACAGTCGGGTTGCTGTTCATTGGCCGCCGAGGCAGACAACGAGGAAATCAAGGCATCTGCGCAGGCAAAACACACCACCTCATGCCCCGCTTTTCGTAGGACGGTGGCTGTGAGCCAGCTCAAATGCTCATCGTCTTCAAGATAAAAAATCTTCATTGCGGTCTAAACTCAATGTAGGAAATAACCCGACATTGAAATTATCGACAGCGCAAAGGGTTTAACGGCTTACTGTTGTGTAAGCCCCCCCTCGATTGGGGAGGGCTGAATGTGTTGGGGAGCGACCCGCTTAGCTCAGGCGCTCGGGTTTTGATTTGCTGTCGGTGTCGGTGTCGGCGTCCGAGACCTGAACCATACCGTCAGCTGATTCTTTGGAGCCGGAGAACACTGAACGCAAACCATTGAAAATCATGCCCCAGGCACCCACCTGAATCTTGGTGATGTCAATGTAGGTCAAAATGATGCCAACCTTGCCGGTCTTAGAATCTTTGTGGGGCGCACACCGGCGCAGGTAATAGCGCCCATCGGCCTCTATTTCCTGCTCAGACGATTTTTGTTGCTGATAAGCCCGCTCCAAATCGCTCTCGAGTTGGTGGTCCGGAATTCGGGGTGTGAAATGGCGAATATCCCGACCCAGGTCTTTTCGTACCAGATTGAACACATCGGTGGCTCTGGGTGTATAAACGCGAATGCAGTAGTTGCCGTCCAAAAACACCGTTGCAATTTGGCTGCTGTCGACCAGGTTACGCAGGTCGCTTGTCAGCCGGTCCAACTGAACAATTTTTTGCTCAAGCTCGGTGTTGACTGTGTAAAGCTCTTCGTTCACCGAATGCAGTTCTTCGTTGGTGCTTTGCAGCTCCTCATTGCTCGCTTGCAGTTCCTCGTTGCTGGCCTGCAATTCCTCATTGCTGGTCTCCAGCTCTTCTGCGTTGGTTTGCAGCGCCTCTTTGGTGCGCTGCAACTCCAATTGCAGCTGCCGCACGTATTCGGCAGACTCCTCACTGAGTGAAAAATCTTCTTTGACCACAGACAAATCAATGTCGGGGGTAAGCGCCGTCCCAATTTGCTGATCCGACATCAACACCATGTAAAAGCGACGTCCAGAGACCTTGTCAAACACGGGGTCAACCGTGAGTTCAATCAAGGCCTCGTGGTCCTCGGCACGAATGCCCCGGTAGCTCATGGATATGGCTTGGCTTTTAATATTCCGCAAGGCGGTAGAAAGGGCAATCGACAAACTTTGTCCCAGCATGGTGAACACGTCGCCAGTGTGCCGCCCCGTGGGAATTTTCATGAACCGATGGGCATCGCCAAACACGTGCATCAGCTCATTGTTTTCGTTGAGCAAAATACCCGATGGAATGTGTTTGTCCAACAAATGTTGGTACACACGGGTTAGCGGAACCGCCCGATCGGCTCTAGACCTGGATGAGGTTGGGTCGAACGTTGTTAGTTGGGAAAAACTACCCGGCGCCCGGTAGCCAAGCGCTGCACGCGAATCACGCGCTTTGCGGTAAATTTTCCAGTGGCTGTCCACCGTGTCGAAATCATCGGCCAGGGTCCCCAAGGACTCACTGGCCCCCAGAAACAAAATCCCCCCCTTCACCAGCGAAAAATTAAACGCCGTAACCGCAGGCACCTGTGCGTCTGCACGGAAGTAAATCAGCAAATTGCGGCAACTAACCAAATGCATTCGGGTAAAAGGCGGATTTTTTAAAAGATTGTGTTCAGAAAAGATAATCAGCTTTCGCAGATGGCCAGACACCTTGTAATTGCCGCCTCCCAGCGAATTGAAATACTTTTCTTTCAACGGTGCGGGCACAGACTCGAGCGCGGTTTCTGAATACACGCCCTCTGCGGCCGTGGTCACCGAGTCGCGATGAAGATCTGTGGCAAAAATCTTGACATTCACGGGTCGACCGTGGCGCTCCAACTCCTCCAGAATAATCATGCCGATGGAATAGGCCTCTTGACCGGTGGAGCAACCACACACCCACACCCGGAACTCCTGGCTTGGCGGCACCAATTCGAGCAAGTCCTGAAGCGCCTTGTTGCGCAGGGCATCGTAAGCGTCGATGTCCCTGAAAAAAGCAGTGACGCCGATCAGCAGATCTTTGTACAACAGGTTAAGCTCTTGGGAATCATTTTCTAGCTGATCGCTGTAATCATCGATCGACACGGCATTGCCTTGCAGGGCAATGCGGCGTTGAATGCGCCTGGTGATGGTGCTGGGCTTGTAGAGCCGAAAATCAATCGAAAAACGATTGCGCAGCAGCTCGTAGATTTTTTGGATGCCCTCGAGCTCAATCAAATCATGTTCACCCCCCTCGTCTTTGCCGTAATTGCGAATAAACAAGGGGTCTTGCAAAATCGATTCAAGTGATGCGGGTATTTCCTCAGGTGGCAACACAGCGTCTACACACCCCGTGCTGATGGCACTTTGAGGCATGCCGTCAAATTTGGCCGTGGCAGGGTCTTGCACCAACACCACACCGCCAGCATCACGGATGTTCAACACCCCATCGCTGCCATCTGACCCGGTGCCCGACAAAACCACTGCAATCGCTTTGTCACCCCACGAGGCTGCCAGCGAGCGGAAAAACATATTAATGGGCAGAGACAATTGTTTGCCGGGTGGGCGGTCATAGGTGAGCAACTTTTCACCCTCAATCACCACCTCTTTTTTGGGGGCCAACAAATAAATGGTGTTGGGCTCTACATTCATTTCGCTGTCGATCAGCTTAACGGGCATGGTGCTAAAGCGCATCATGAGCTCGTCCATCAGGCTTTTGAAGTCTGGCGACAAATGTTGAACCACAACAAAGGCCATGCCTGTGCTTGGGGGCATCACCCGAAACAGTTTCTCCAGGGCTTCCAGGCCACCCGCCGAAGCGCCAATACCAACGATGTGCGTTGGCTTGCTCAGGTTTTCCATATGCATCTCTCTTGAGGCCTCAATTGCCTCGTTTGCAGGGTTTATTTAATGCGCTTGAACAAGGCTTTCAGGCCCTGCCACACCAAAGCAGAACCCCGCTTTCGTAGATCACTCAAATCAACGTAAACCACCACCACACCTTCTAGCTGGCCGCGACCGTTTTTATAGGGGCTACACACCCGCAAATACACCCGGTCATTGGCAGCCCGGTGCCGAACCACCACCTCGACGGTTTGACCATGTGCGTACACTGAAGCAATGTCGTTAAATAAATTGGGGTCGAGCACCTTGGGGGAGAAGTCTCGTATATCACGACCCACATCGCCTTCCATCAGGCTGAACACCTCAACCGCCAAGGGACTGAAAATTCGAATTTTGTAATTGGGGTCCAAAAAAACAGACCCGATTTGGGTGGAAGCCACCAAGCTCTTTAGATCGCTGGACAGCCTGTCCAGCTCAACAATTTTTAACTCAAGCTCGGTATTAACGGTGTAAAGCTCCTCGTTGACCGAGTGAAGCTCCTCATTGGTGCTTTGAAGCTCCTCGTTGCTGGCTTGCAGCTCCTCGTTGCTGGCCTGCAATTCCTCGTTGCTGGTTTCCAGTTCTTCGGCATTGGTTTGCAGGGCTTCCTTGACGCTCTTGAGTTCGTTTTGTAGATCAATCAAGTACTGCCGCGACTCGATGGGCAGCGAAAAATGTTTGGCCAGTGGATTGTCCGGGTTATCGGTTTCGCTGACTGCAAACTTTTTGTTGGAATACACCACCCGGAAAATAGCCATGAAGGTGCGGTGGCCACCAATTTTGTCGACAATGCTTTCAATGTCGATTGCAATGTTTTCTTCCTGGCCCGCGAGTTGCACGGTTCGCTGGCAATTCCGCTCAGAGGCGTCTTTCTTCAAACGCTCTACCAGCGCTTCAACGTGCTTGCCCAACTCTGGCACCAACACCGAAGTGGCGTTGTTGTGGTTAACCTTGGCACCCAAAGCCAAAATTCTGGGGTCATCGCCAAACACCTGCAGCAACTCGAGATCTTCAGACATCAACACACCGCAGTGGATGTACTTGTGCAGCAAAATTTGGTAGAGCCTGCCCAATGCATGGCGACTGTCGTTGCGGTGCCTGTTGTAATCAAACGACATCAATTGCCCAGTGTTGTCCACCGAGCGAACGGGGATGGTCAGGCTGGCTTCGCGAATTTTTCGGTGGATTTTCCACTGCCGGTCAACAACCAGAAAATCATCTGACACCGGCCCCAACGACTCGCTGATGCCCAAAAACAGGCAGCCGTTGTTGACCAAAGAAAAATTGAACGAGCTGATGGCCGGGGTTTGGGCTTCGCCTCGAAGATAAATCAGCAAATTGCGACAACTCACCAAATTCATCCGGGTGAATGGTGGGTTTTTCAGCAGGTTGTGCTCTGAGAAAATAATCGGTTTGCGAAGCACTGGGCTGACCCTGTAGCTGCCTGCGCCCACAGGGGTGAAGTATTTTTCTTTAAAGTATTGCGGCACAGCCTCCATGGACTGGGCCGAATACAAACCCTCGGCGGCCAGCTCCAGGTATTCCTTGTTCACATCGGTCGCAAAAATCTTGAAACTTGGCGTGATGTTGCGGCGCTCGTATTCTTCCATCACCAACATTGCAATGGTGTAAGCCTCCTCGCCAGTGGAGCAACCACACACCCAAATCCGGTAATCGTGAACCAGGTTGGGATCGTTGAAATCCTCTGCCAAAACCTTGGTTTGCAAACACTCAAAGGCCTTGGGGTCGCGAAAAAACCCTGTCACTCCAATCAGCAAATCTTTGTAAAGCGAATACAACTCCCCATCGGTGGAGCCCAGCGCCTCGGCATACTCATCGAGGTCGGATCCATTTTTGCTCATGGCCGCACGGCGTTGAATGCGCCGCAAAATGGTGCTGGGTTTGTAGAGCTTGAAGTCCAGGCTGAACGTGTCGTTGAGCACCCGGTAAATCAAATCCATTTTTGGGTGGTTCGACAGCTCAGAATTGACGGTCTCGTCCAAACCGGCATTGCGTGCATACAGAGGGTCTTTAAGAATGCTAAGCAGCACCTCGGGCAATTCTTCGGCCTTGGCCACCTTGTCCACGCAACCGGTAGAAATGGCCGACATGGGCATGCCGTCAAACTTGGCATCGCCCGGCTCTTGCACCAACACCAAGCCCCCGCAATCACGAATGCTCAGCAAGCCCTCGGTGCCATCTGTGCCTGTGCCAGACAACACCACCCCCACGGCACGCTCCCCCCATGCCACGCCCAGCGAACGAAAAAATACATTGATGGGCATGGTGAGCTGTTTGCCGGGCGATCGGTCGTAACCCACCAGTTTTTCAGCGTCAATGACCACATCTTTTTTGGGAGGGAGCAGGTAAATGCAGTTTTTTTCCACGGGCATGTCCGCATCAATCACCCGAATCGGCATTCGGGTGACACGGCTCAGCAACTCATCCATCAGGCTTTTGAAATCGGGCGACAGGTGTTGAATCACCACAAAAGCAAGCCCTGTATCCAGGGGCACTGCCCTGAAGAATTTTTCCAGCGCCTCCAGGCCGCCAGCGGATGCACCGATGCCAACCACATGCGTTGGCTTGTTGGGGTTTGAGAGGTCGGCTTTAAATTGCATGAGCTTGTATGGGCCTTGAAAGATAAATGCTGCGCAAAGGCAAAGTGAAGACGGAGGAACATAGACTACCCATACGCCCAGTATATGTTACGGCATGGCGGGCTCGCTGTCACCCTCAATTCTAACTAAGAATACATGCTCTAGTCGCGGG
>NZ_CAXQZX010000113.1:0-3856 GCF_964228395.1 Limnobacter sp. | reverse complement strand
CAGTGGTTGGGGGGCTTCGGCCGCCTCGGGGGTGCGCTCCTCGCGGGGCGTGCGTGGCCCGCGATCCGACTGTTGATTGCCTCGCCCGCCAGCCTGCTCGGTGGCCTTTGAAGCAGCTTCACTCACTTGTTCAGCCGTGTCGGTGTTGGCATCGTCACGACCACCGCGACCGCCACGGCGGCGGTTACGTCCGCCCCGACTGCGGTCACCATGTCGGTCTGCATTGCGATCACCGCGTGCATGGCGTGGTTTTTCTGCTTCAGCTTGCTCAATCACCGTGGCTGGTGCATCGGCGGATTTGCCACCACGCAGCCAACTCATCAATTTTTCAAAGAAAGAGGGCGCAGAAGTTGGGGTGGCCTGAGCCACCACCACCTCGGTTCTGGGTTTACGCTCAGGCGCTGGTTGGGTGGGAATCACACCCTTAATTACCGCTTCCTGGCGCTTGGCCGATTCGCTTTCTACTTTCTTGTCGTAGTAGCTCTGCTCTTCCTTGGCCGTGGCCAATTCAAAGCTGTTGCGTGGGTCTTCCAGGCGCTCGTCGTCGTGGCGCAGTCGAGTTACCTCGTAGTGAGGCGTTTCGAGGTGCTTGTTGGGGATCAACAAAATATGCACCTTCAGGCGAGCTTCCAGCTTGTAAATTTCGGAACGCTTTTCGTTTAACAAAAACGTGGCCACGTCGACTGGCACCTGCGTGTGTACACTGGCAGTGCCTTCTTTCATGGCCTCTTCCTGAATAATGCGCAGCACGTGTAGCGCTGAGCTTTCAGTGTCGCGAATCACGCCGGTGCCGTTGCAGCGAGGGCAAGTGGTGTGTGACCCTTCGTTCAATGCCGGGCGAATGCGCTGGCGGCTGAGTTCCATCAGGCCAAAACGGCTGATCTTGCCCATTTGCACGCGCGCACGGTCAAAATGCAGGCTGTCTTTTACCCGGTTTTCAACTTCCTTCTGGTTGCTGGCCTTCTCCATGTCAATGAAGTCGATCACAATCAGACCGCCCAGGTCGCGTAGGCGAAGTTGACGTGCCACCTCCTCAGCGGCCTCCAGGTTGGTGCGCAAGGCGGTGTCTTCGATGTCAGAGCCGCGGGTTGATCTGGCCGAGTTAACGTCAATCGACACCAAGGCTTCGGTGTGGTCGATCACGATGGCGCCGCCCGAGGGCAGGGGAACCATGCGGCTGTATGCAGTTTCAATTTGGTGTTCAATCTGGAAGCGGCTAAACAAGGGAATGTCGTCCCTGTAACGCTTCACCAAATGCATCATGTCCGGCATGACGTGCTGCATAAATTGCTTGGCTTGCTCGTAAATCTCATCGGTGTCGATGAGCACCTCGCCGATGTCTGGGCTGAAATAATCGCGGATGGCGCGAATCACCAAGCTGCTTTCCTGGTAAATCAGGAAGGCTCCGCTGGCCGATTTGCCCGCGTTGTCAATGGCCGTCCACAGTTGCAAGAGGTAGTTCAAGTCCCATTGCAACTCTTCCACAGAGCGGCCAATACCAGCGGTGCGGGCAATGATGCTCATGCCTTTGGGGTATTCCAGCTTGTCCAGTGCGTCGCGCAATTCTTGGCGCTCTTCACCTTCAATTCGGCGGGACACACCACCACCACGCGGGTTGTTGGGCATCAGGACCAGGTAACGCCCAGCCAGAGAGATAAAGGTGGTCAGGGCGGCGCCCTTGTTGCCACGCTCTTCTTTTTCGACCTGAACAAACAGTTCTTGTCCTTCTTTAACAGCATCCTGAATGCGGGCTTTGCCGGCATCAATGCCTTCTTTGAAGTACTGGCGGGAGATTTCCTTGAAGGGCAAAAAACCGTGACGGTCTTCACCATAATTGACAAAACAAGCTTCCAGACTGGGCTCTACGCGGGTAATCACACCCTTGTAGATATTGCTTTTACGCTGCTCGCGTCCGGCTGTTTCAATGTCGATGTCGATCAGTTTTTGGCCGTCGACAATGGCAACCCGAAGCTCTTCAGCATGGGTCGCGTTGAATAACATGCGCTTCATGCACACTCCAATAGCACCTAAGTGCAAAAAGAGATGCCGAAAAAGCGGAAGAAAAAAGAGGTTTCAAAAACGAAAACAACACGCCGCCTGCCTGATCGCAATCAAGGCAGCGGATTCAACAAGGCATTGATATTTAAAAATAAATATGGATTCAAATGACACCTGTACCAGGTGGGCCTGCGTCGTTTTTGGTTTACCCAGCGCTTGGAGGTGCGCTGGTGCTTAAAATCTTTTTTCAGCTCTAGGCGGGCTCTAACAAGCCGCGCGCCTCTTTTTCGAACATCGATGCCGCCTTCCAGGGCAGGTGGCTAACCCGTTAATAAAATCGCAAGGCGGACACGACAACAATTCAAATCGGCCCAGTCCCAAGCGATAATTCGATTATATGCTGAACCTCGCCCGTTGGTAAAACAAAGAATTGAAAACACAGGAAAAACCCAATCCAGACAAAGCCGTGCTGATCGAAATTGATGAGCGGCATGAAGCCCAACGTCTGGACAACTTTCTAACAGCCGTGTGCAAAGGGGTGCCCAAAAGCCACCTATTCAGGATCATTCGTTCGGGTGAGGTGCGGGTGAACCGAAGTAGGGCCGAAGCCAAAACCAAGTTGCAATTGGGTGACGTCGTACGTATTCCACCTATAAAAACCACGATAAAACAAAATGTTGAGCCTGGATCTTCAAATGATTTGTTAGCCAGCGCCGCCAAGGCAGCGCGGCAGGCCGCCTCCATTCCGGTGCTCTTCGAGGACGATCATCTGTTGGTGGTTAATAAACCGTCTGGCATGGCGGTGCATGGTGGCTCTGGCGAAAGTCTGGGTGTTATTGAATGCCTGAGGTTGTCCCGAGCCAATGCCCGTGAAGATCTTGCCCTGGTGCATCGCATTGACCGCGAAACTTCTGGTGTGCTGGTCGTATCAAAAAAGCGTAGCGCTCTCAGGGTGTTGCAGCAACAGCTTCGGGAAAGATCTTGGAAAAAGTATTATTTGACCTTGGTGCATGGACAATGGCCATCTCAACTGCGGCTGGTTGACATGGCCCTACGCAAAACCCAGGCCTCTCAAAAGGAGCAGCGTGTTTTTGTTGACCCCAACGGTGACCCTGCAGTCTCAAAATTTAAAATAATTCAAAGGTTAGCGGGGTTTTCTTCAATCTATACCTTGCTTCAAGTTCGAATTCTGACGGGTCGAACCCACCAAATTCGCGTGCACACAAGCGCCAGAGCTCATCCCATCGTCGGTGACGATCGCTATGGCGATTTCGATTTAAACCGTAAATTGGCCAAGCAAGGCCTAAAGCGCATGTTTTTGCACGCCGCGCGCCTGGAGTTGCTCCACCCTGCGAGCAAAGCGCCTTTGGTGCTCGAAGCCCCCCTTGCCCAAGAGCTCGATCAATTTTTGCAATCTTTAAAGGCAGTACCCAATTCATGACGTACAAAATGGTTGTTTTCGACTGGGATGGAACCATCCTGGATTCCACGGGTGCCATTACCCGGGCCATCCAACAAGCGTGCCTGGAGGCAGGGCTTCCCGACCCCGGGGCTGAAATTGCCTCCTATGTCATCGGCTTGGGCTTAAATGACGCATTGCGGCATGCCGCGCCGGGCGCCACCGAAAGTCAAATCGCCAGCCTGGTCAATAGCTACAGGCACCACTATTTGAGCAAAGACCACGAACTTGAGCTGTTCAGTGGCGTAGTGCCGCTGTTGCAATCGCTCAACGACATGAAAGTGATCTGCACTGTGGCCACCGGCAAAAGTCGGCAGGGGCTGAACCGAGCCCTGGAACAAACGGGCACTGGCCGTTATTTCATGGGGTCTCGCTGCGCTGATGAATGCCACAGCAAGC
>NZ_CAXQZX010000112.1:0-14672 GCF_964228395.1 Limnobacter sp. | reverse complement strand
GTATTTTCCGCAGGCACTGGGCAAGGAGCCACTCACAACAACGGAACCCGCTGGAATGCGGCCATAGCTCACTTCACCGGTTTCGCGGTTGTAAATCTTGGTGCTTTGACCGATATAAACACCCATGGAGATCACGGAGTTTTCTTCAACGATCACTCCTTCAACAATTTCAGAGCGTGCGCCAATAAAGCAGTTGTCTTCAATGATGGTGGGGTTGGCCTGCAGAGGCTCAAGCACGCCGCCAATGCCCACGCCACCGCTCAAGTGGACGTTTTTACCAATCTGTGCGCAAGATCCCACGGTGGCCCAGGTATCGACCATGGTGCCTTCGTCCACGTACGCACCAATATTCACGTAGCTGGGCATCAACACCACGTTTTTGGCGATGAAGCTGCCGCGCCGTGCCACCGCAGGGGGTACCACCCGGAAACCGCCTTTTTTGAAATCTTCTTCGGTGTAATCTGCAAATTTGGTGGGTACTTTGTCGTAAAACTGGGTGAACCCACCGGCAGGCAGAGGCTTGTTGTCTTCAAGTCGAAAAGATAACAACACCGCCTTTTTGACCCACTGGTGGGTTACCCACTCGCCGTTTTCTTTGGAGCAGACCCGCAATTCGCCCGTATTGAGTTTTTCGAGCGTATCGGCCACTGCGGCTCGCACTTCGGCTGGCGCTTTGGCTGGGGAAATGTCAGCACGGTTTTCCCAAGCGTTTTCAATGATGGATTGATGGTTGTTGTTCATGGCGATTCCTGTTTTAAAGAATATTTCGGATTCGATGGGCGGCCTCGTCGCATTCGTCTTTGCTGGCCACCAAAGCAATACGGATGTGATTGCAGCCTGGATTGACGCCGTTGACTTCACGGCCTAAAAAACTGCCGGGTAGAACAGTCACATGGGCTTGCTCAAACAGACGGGTTGCAAATTCAGTGTCCGACTCATTCAACTTGGCCCAAAAATAAAACCCCGCCGCTGGAATTTGCAAGTCGAGTTTACCAGCCAAAATTTGCTGAAACGACTTGAATTTTTCGGTGTAGAGTCTGCGGTTTTCTGCCACGTGGTGTTCGTCACCCCATGCCGCAATGCTGGCCATTTGGACCGTGTTGGACATGGCTGAGCCGTGATAGGTGCGGTAGCGCAAAAAGGCCTTGATCAGGTCAGCGTCGCCAGCCACATAGCCAGACCGCAGGCCGGGCGCATTTGAGCGCTTTGAAAGGCTTGAAAACACGATCAGGTTGTTGAAATCCGAGCGACCCAAACGGCTGGCAGCCTCTAAGCCGCCGATTGGGGGCTTGTCTCCATCCATGTAAATTTCGGAGTAACACTCGTCTGACGCGATTACAAAGCCATGCTGGTCTGCCAGATCGAACAGCGCTTGCCAATCGCCTAGCGTGTACACCGCGCCAGTGGGGTTATTGGGTGAGCAAACATACATCAGCCTGGTTTGCTGCAACACCTCGGCAGGCAATTCATGAAAATTGGGCAAGCCATTGGCCTGAATATTGACATACACAGGTTGTGCGCCACCCAAAAAGCTCGCGCCTTCGTAAATTTGGTAGAACGGGTTGGGAAACACCACATTACAACCGCTTTGGCAGCCATCCAGCACCACTTGAGCAAAGGCAAACAAGGCCTCTCGGGAACCAAGAATGGGCAAAACCTGGGTTTCCGGATCAAGTTGGGCGTCAAAGCGCTTCAGGATCCATGCGCTAATGGCTTGGCGCAGCGCTGGAATGCCCTGCGTGCCCGGGTAAACTGCCAAGCCGTCCAGATGTTCGACCATGGCCTGTTTAATCAGGGCTGGTGTGGGGTGCTTGGGCTCACCAATCGACAAATTAATGTGGGCCAGGCCGCCGGTGTGCTTCACGCCAGCAAATTGTGCCCTAAGCCGTTCAAAAGGGTAAGGCTTTAACTTGTCGAGGTTTTTCACGGTTTGGCCTGGTGTTTGCACGGGTTCAACCACGGGTGGGGTTCATGGTTGAAATTTGGTCAAGGTCCACGCGTGGTAGGGGGGTCCAGCCCGCCTGGCGGTGTTCGGCCACCACCGTGGTGTAAACGCCACCACGCACGTACCACTTGGCGGTCAACTTCATATAACGGGGGTCGGTTGCTGCCACCAAATCGTCCAGAATTTTGTTGGTGACGGCCTCGTGGAAGGCGCCTTCGTCCCTGAACGACCACATATACAGCTTCAAACTTTTCAATTCCACGTTTTTTTGATGCGGCAAGTAGTCGATCACCAACGTGGCGAAGTCCGGTTGGCCAGTGAGCGGGCAAAGGCATGTGAATTCAGGCACTTCGATGTGCACATGGTAGGGGCGGTCCGGGTTCGGATTGGGGAAGGTTTGCAGGTCGCGGCTGGGTTGGGTACTCATGATTCTCTCTATACTTCATTGTTGGTGCCAACACAGGCACTGTGCCCCGGCAAGGCCTCAAGGCTTTGCTATTATAAGTCACCGGGCCGGGTAGTCCCCCCCGAAAGCCGTTTTATTCGTTCTATTGACCCTCAACACACCCCATCGTGCGATTAACACACATCCGCCTGGCAGGTTTTAAATCATTTGTCGAACCCACGTCGTTCGCCGTGCCCAGCAATTTGGTCGGCGTGGTGGGCCCCAACGGTTGTGGCAAATCCAACATTATCGACGCTGTGCGTTGGGTGCTGGGTGAATCGAAGGCTTCAGAGTTGCGTGGCGAGTCCATGCAAGACGTTATTTTTAACGGCTCGAGCAATCGCAAGGCCGCCTCCAGAGCCAGTGTGGAGCTGGTGTTCGACAACGCCGAGGGCCGGGCAGGGGGAAGCTGGAATCAATACGCAGAAATCTCGGTCAAGCGCGTGCTCACCCGGGATGGCAATTCCACGTATTACATCAATCAGCAGGCGGTGCGCCGCCGGGATGTTCAAGACATTTTTCTGGGTACAGGCCTGGGGCCACGGGCCTACGCCATCATCGGGCAAGGCATGATTGCGCGCATTATCGAGGCCCGCCCTGAAGAACTGCGCATTTTTCTGGAAGAAGCAGCTGGCGTCTCTAAATATAAAGAGCGCCGCCGCGAGACCGGTAACCGTCTGCAAGACACACGCGACAACCTGACGCGGGTTGAAGACATTTTGCGCGAATTGAGCGCGCAAATTGAGCGCCTCGAGCAGCAAGCCACGGTGGCTCGGCAATTCAAGGAGCTTGAAGAGGCAAAAAACACCAAGCAGCGGTGGCTTTGGGCCATTCGCTACAACGAAGCTCACGAGCAGAAAAACGCTGCCAGTGCCAAGTTGGAGCGTGCCAAGGCCGATTTAGAGGCCATCCAAAGCAAGTCGATTCATACTCAAACCGAGCTTTATGCTTTGCGCGACAAACAGGTGGATGCCCAACAGCAGTTGGAAAACGAACAAACGCGCTGGATCGAATCAAACCGTGAGGTAAGCCGTTTGGAGGCGGACCTTCGCGTGATGGCCGAGTCCCGTCACCGTTTGAGTGTGCGTGTGGCTGAGCTGGAAACTGAGATCCAAGGCTGGAAGGCGCGCGAAGAAGAATCACGGCTTGCTTTGGAAGACCTGGACTCCTCGGCCAGTGAACAACAGGCTGAATTGGAAGAGTTGGCCATCGCGCTGGAAGAAGCCGAGCTGGCCGTGGAGCCGCTAGAGTTGGCCCTGCAAGATGCGCGTGCTGCTGTGGACCGCAAACGCTCTGATGTGTTGGCCATTCAGCAGCAACTTAGTCAGGTGTCGTCTCAACAAGAATCCGCCAGTCGAGGCGAAACCAACGTTCAAGCCAAGCTTGACCGTCTCACCACAGAGAAAGGTCAAATTGCTGCGCCCTCGGCTGATGAGTTGCAAAGGCAAGCGGAGCAGGCCGACATTTTGCGCCTAGAACTGGAGCGAGCCAGCCATGAATTTCAGTCGCTCGAATCCAAATTGGCAGCAAGCAGCCAAGAGTTGGACACCGTACAAAGCGCCTTCAACAGCGAGCGTGATCGCCATGCCAATGCCACAGCGCAACTGCTGGCTCTTGAAAAACTCAATGAACAACTGGCCGAAAGCGCTGAACTGAAGCCTTGGATTGAAAGCAGCGGACTGTCTCAAACTCCGCGTTTGTTGGGCAAACTTCAGGTTGAACGTGGCTGGGAGCGCGCCCTGGAGTCGGCTTTGCGTGAGGCCTTGGACAGTTTCCAGGTTCGTAGCCTCGACGTGGTCGAAGGCTTTGCCAAGCAACCCCCCCCAGCCCGCGTTGCATTTCTTGAATCTGCAGAGCTTGGTGCCGCTCAGGCCCCTGGCCCAGACGATTTGGCCAGCGTGGTGCGCAGCGACGACAGCGCCACCCTAGCGGCCGTCGGTAAACTGCTCGCGGGTTTCCTGATGGCGCCTGATCTGCACACGGCCTTGCAAAAACGAAAAACCCTCAAGCCTGGCCAGCGGATTTTTACGCCGCAGGGCCACAGCGTGGGCTTTAACGGAGTGGCCTTTTACGCCGCAGACAATGCTCAATCGGGTCGCTTGGAGCGCCAACAACAAATTGAAGCCTTGCGCACCGAGGTGCGTGCCCTTGAGTTGTTGAAAAATGAATCCATGGGCAAGCGTGATCAACTCCAGTTGCGTGTCAGTGAAATGAAATCCCAACTGGCGCAGGCTCGCGGGCTGGTGGATGGCACCACGCGGCGACTCCATGAAACCCAGGTTCAGTTAATTCGCCTGCAAGAGCAACAAAGCCGAGCCGACAGCAGGCGCGAGCAAATTGAGCTTGATGTGGCCTTGCTGCAGTCTGAGTTGGAAGAACACCGGGCCATGTTGCTTGAAAGCGAAGATCGGTATGCCGAGCTGGACGAACAACTGGCGGTGGCCAGCGATGCCCTTGAGCATCTAAAAGACAAAGTAATCAGCAGTGAGCAGGCCGTTCGTGACAAGCAGGCTCAAGTGCAAGCTGCGGTGCGCCGTAAGCAGGATGCTGAGTTCAATATTCGGAACCAAGAGTCTCGGCAGCGAGAGTTGGAGCGCGACATCGCCTTTGCCCAGAACCAGGTGTTGCAAATTTTGCAGCGCAAGCAAGCCGCCAGCACCGAACTCGACAACCTCTCCGAAGACGCTGCCAAAGAGGCGCTGCAGTTGGCTTTGGAAGATCGTGTAATCGCAGAGGAAAAAGTGGCGGTGTCTCGCGATGCTCTTGAACAGGTCATGAGCAAAGTGTCTGAACTTGAGCGAGCAGAGCAGGAAAGCGACAAATTGGCCGAGCCACTTCGGCAAACCATTCAAGACCTTGCCTTAAAAATTCAGGCGGCTGATCTCACCATTGAGCAATATCAAAACCTGCTCTTGGAGGTTCAGGCCGATGTAGGCGCACTCACCAATGAGCTGTTGGCCATGGACGTACAACCCAAGGCCTCGGTGCTGCAGGGTGAAGTAACCCGATTGACCACGGCCATGCAAGACCTGGGGGCCGTGAACCTGGCCGCCTTGGAAGAATTGGCAGCAGCCTCTGAGCGAAAGGCATTCCTGGACCAACAGGCTGCCGACCTCATGGAGGCCATGGAAACCCTAGAGGACGCCATTCGCAAAATCGACAAAGAAACACGTGACCTTCTGCAGGAAACCTTTGAGGTGGTCAATGGTCACTTCTCGCGCTTGTTCCCAAAGTTGTTTGGGGGTGGCGAGGCAAGGCTGGTCATGACCGGGGATGAAATTCTGGATGCTGGGGTGCAGGTGTTTGCTCAACCCCCGGGCAAAAAGAATGGCACCATTCACCTGCTGTCGGGTGGAGAAAAAGCGCTCACTGCAACCGCCTTGGTGTTTGCGATTTTTGAGTTGAACCCCGCGCCTTTCTGTTTGCTCGACGAGGTGGACGCGCCTCTTGACGATGCCAACACCGAGCGCTTTTCCAGACTGGTCAAACAGATGTCTGAACAAACCCAGTTTTTGTTCATTTCCCACAACAAAATTGCCATGGAAATGGCCGAGCAATTGATTGGTGTCACGATGCAAGAAAAAGGTGTATCCCGCATTGTGGCTGTCGATCTTGCGGCGGCTGAGAAAATGGCCACGGAAACCGTATGAACGACTTACAGATAGCCCTTTTGCTGGTGGGTGGTGGTGGCATTGCAGCCATGATTGCCTACAATTGGTGGCAGGATTACCGCTTGCGCAAGCAGGCCACAGAACGATTTGGCGACAATCGGGAAGATCCGTTGCTGCGCACCGAGCACCCCAACAGGTCCGCTGGGCGAGCTGAACCAGGTTTTGCCACAGATACGCTCACCCATTGGCCAGAATCTGCGAGTCAACTCGACCAAACCGACACGGGCGACAGTCAGCCCGATGTGGCACTGGACAACACTTTGCAACAGGGTGTCGAAAAACGTTTGTTTGCCGATTTCATTATTCGATTTGACGAGCCCAAAGACGCCAACACCTGGAAGCCCTTGGTGGATGGCCTGGATCAAGTTAACCGAAAACGCATTATTTATTCTGCCAGCGCGCAAGCAGGTGTCGATGGCATGGATGTGTTGTGGTTCAAGGCCATGCCGTTTTCAGGCACGGCCTTGGCCCTGCGGGCCAGCTTACAAATCGCCAATCGCAAAGGCCCGCTAAGCTCCATTGAATTTTCGGAAGTGTTGGCCAAATTGCGCCGTTTTGCAGAAGAGCACAACGCGGACATCGAGTTTCCTGAAATGAAAGAAGTGGTATCGCGGGCAGAGACCATCGACATGGCTGCTGCCGCGCTCGACACACTGCTTGGCCTGCATTGCCTTCTGCCAGAATCCGTTCCAGAGAACCTGGAGGCAGAACGCCTGACCGAGGCGGGATGGGTTCAAAAAGGGCATCAGTGGATTTTGCAAGATGGGCAGGGGCAGTTGGCCAGTATGGTGGTTCACAAAGCACCGGGTAAAAAGTTGTTAAGCTTCAACATCGATGTGCCCAACGCGCACGATCCAGTCAAAGCGCTGGGGGATATTGTCACTGTTTGCCACAGTTTGAACAGTGAATTTGGTGCTCCGCTGATGGATGACTCGGGCCGAACCCTGAGCACACAAGCCATCGAGGGCATTTATCAGCAGTTGATTGAGCGTGTGCGAAACCTCACGGACTCTGGTTTTCCGCCTGGGTCGCCCGCAGCGCGAACATTGTTTTCCTGAGCCTGTTGGACAATGACTAACCTGGATTTGTTTGACCAGCCAGCCGAGCCCAGTGATCAAGCTCGAGCCAAGGTTGATCAACTGATCAATTTGTTGGTTCGCTGGGAACATGCTTACTATGTGCTTGACGCCCCTGAGGTGCCAGACTCTGAGTACGACAAGGTTTACCGCGAACTACAACACTTAGAGCGCGAGCACCCCGAACTGATTCGAAGCGACTCACCAACCCAGCGGGTGGGTGGTCAGCCTGTGGAGGGCTTTGCACAAGTAGCGCACCGCGTTCCCATGCTGTCATTGGGCAATGCCTTTGAGGAGCAAGATGTCCTCGCTTTTGATCGGCGGGTAAAAGAGTTGGCCGAGCTCCCCGCCGACGCACAAATCGACTACGCCATCGACCCCAAGTTTGATGGGCTGGCCATTTCAATTCACTACCACCATGGTATTTTTCATCAAGCGGTTACGCGTGGCGACGGCACCGTGGGTGAAGATGTGTCGGCCAATGTAAAAACCATACGAGGCCTGCCACTAAAATTGGTGGGTGATTCGCCGCCCAAACACCTCGAGGTGCGTGGCGAAATTTTCATGACCAAAAGCGACTTTGCAGTCATGAATGCCAGGCAAGCTGAACAGGGTTTGAAGGTGTTCGCCAACCCTCGCAATGCAGCCGCGGGTACCATTCGCCAACTCGACCCTCGGGTTGCTGCATCGAGGCCATTGCGTCTTTACTGTTACGGTGCTGCACTTGAGCGCGCTGAGCTTCAACAATTAAAAACCCAAAGTGCACTGATGGCTTGGCTAAAGACTTTGGGCCTGCCTGTGTCCACATTAAGCCAACGCGCCACAGGTGCTCAGGGTTTGTTGGCGTATTACCGCGATATCGGTAACAAGCGCAGTCAGTTGCCCTTCGAAATCGATGGGGTGGTCTACAAAGTAGATTCCTTTGATTTGCAGGACCGTTTGGGGTTTGTTGCCAAGGCGCCGCGCTTTGCCATTGCCCACAAGTTTCCCCCCGACGAGGTGCTCACGAGGCTACAGGCCATTGAGGTTCAAGTGGGGCGCACAGGTTCCATTACCCCGGTGGCCAAGCTCGAGCCAGTTCGCGTGGGTGGCGTGATGGTGTCATCGGCCACGCTTCATAACCTCGATGAAATTGAGCGCAAAGACCTCCGCGTGGGCGATCAGGTTTTGGTGCGGCGAGCCGGCGATGTAATTCCCGAGGTGCTGCCTTTTCAAGGCAATCAACGGTTGGCCAGTAGCCAGCCTTTTGCAATGCCCACCCACTGCCCGGTGTGTAACTCGCTTGTTCGAAAGGAAGAGGGCGAGGCTGTACACCGTTGCACGGGGGGCTTGGTGTGTCGCGCGCAGCTCACGCAAGCCATCATTCATTTTGCCCATCGCAGGGCCATGGATATCGAAGGGTTGGGCAGCAAGCTTGTTGAGGTACTCGTCGAGAAGGAGTGGGTGAAGACCCCGGCCGATTTGTACCGCTTAAGCAAAGAACAGCTGATGAGCCTTGAACGCATGGGCGAAAAATCGGCCAGTAATTTGATTGATGCTTTGGAGAGGTCTCGCCAAACCACCTTGGGGCGTTTTTTGTTTGCCTTGGGGATACGCCATGTGGGCGAGACCACAGCTCGGGATCTGGGGCAACATTTTGGTGACGTAAACAGGCTGATGGATGCCACAGAGGAGCAATTGCTGGAGGTTCGCGATGTGGGGCCCGTGGTGGCTCAATCCATACGCCAGTTTTTTGATGAGCCAGCCAATCGAGACGTGGTGTTGCAACTGCTGCAACTTGGCATACAGTGGCCGCAGACCAGCCAGGTGGTCAGCACGGATGACACGCACCCGTTTTATGGCAAAACATTTGTGCTTACTGGTACTTTGAGCGCCTACAGCCGCGACGATGCGGCAGCGCTCATCGTAGCGCGTGGTGGCAAGGTCACGGGCTCGGTATCAAAAAAGACCGATTTCGTATTGGCTGGCGAAGCCGCTGGCAGCAAGCTGGACAAGGCGCAGGAACTCGGTGTACAAGTGCTGGACGAAGCCACATTCAACAGCATGCTGTAGTGTTTATCTAATTATTTCAATTCATGGGTGGTGCAACACAATGAGCAGAGTCAGAAAAGCAGTTTTCCCCGTGGCGGGCATGGGCACGCGTTTTTTGCCGGCAACCAAGGCCAGTCCCAAAGAAATGATGCCCGTGGTGGACAAGCCACTCATCCAATACGCAGTCGAAGAAGCCCTTGACGCCGGCATCACAGAGATGGTGTTCATCACTGGCCGCAGTAAACGAGCCATTGAAGACCATTTTGACAAAGCCTACGAGCTAGAGGCAGAGCTTCAAGCCCGTGGCAAAAAAGCCCTGCTGGAAGTGGTTAAAAACATCGTTCCCAGCCATGTGAATTGCATCTACATCCGCCAAATGGAGCCCCTGGGTTTGGGCCACGCGGTGCTGTGTGCCGAGCCTGTGGTGGGCAACGAGCCCTTCGCTGTCTTGCTGGCGGATGACCTGATGGATGTGTGCAAAGGCAAGCCCTCAGTGACGCACCAAATGGTGAAAGTGTACGACAAAGAGCACGCCAGTATTTTGGCTGTTCAAGAGGTGCCCATGGAAGAGACCAAGTCCTACGGGATTGTGTCGAGTTCGCCTTGGAACAAGGAATCTGAGCGGGTCAACGCAATTGTTGAAAAGCCGGATCCCAAAGACGCCCCAACCAATCTTGCCGTGGTTGGACGCTATGTACTCAATCCCCAAATTTTTGATCGCATTCGAAAGGTGGGCAAGGGTGCAGGCGGTGAAATTCAACTCACCGATGGCATTGCTGCGCTTTTAAACGACCAGCCGGTGCTGGCCTATCGCTTCGACGGCACCCGCTTTGACTGCGGTTCCAAAATTGGATACTTAAAAGCCACGGTGGAACTGGGCCTGAAGCACCCCGAAGTGGCTGACGAATTTGCAAGCTATTTGGCCACATTGGGGTAACACTATGTATGCAGTGATCGGTGGTAGCGGTTTAAGCCAGTTGCCAGATTTTGAAATTACCCGCAGGCAGGTTCAGCGAACCCCCTATGGCGAACCCTCCGGCGCGCTCACGATGGGGCGCTTGGCCGGCCGCGAGGTGGTGTTTTTGGCCCGCCATGGCTATGGCCACACCATTGCGCCGCACCAAATTAATTACCGTGCAAACCTGTGGGCATTGTCTCAATTGGACATTGAGGGCATTGTGGCGGTGGCCTCGGTGGGTGGGATCCGCCCCGACCTAAAACCCGGGCAGCTTATCGTGCCCGACCAGATCATCGACTACACCCACGGACGCGCAGCCACCTTTTTTGAAGGTGAAAATCAGGCCATACAGCACATTGACTTTACATGGCCTTACGATGCCGCTTTGCGTGCCTTGTTGTGCCAAGCTGCAGATGCGGCAGGTGAGCAGGTGGTGCAGGGTGGCTGTTATGCCTGCACGCAAGGCCCACGTCTGGAAACTGCCGCCGAAGTGCGCAGGTTGGCTCGGGACGGTGCTGACATTGTGGGCATGACCGGTATGCCCGAAGCCGCCTTGGCACGCGAACTCGATTTGCCCTACGCTCACTTGGCCTTGGTGGTCAACCAAGGCGCGGGTGTGGGTGACAGTGCACAAGCCATATCCCATGCGCAAATCAGCAAGACAGTTCAGGCAGGCATGGCCAGTGTGATGGGCATTATTAAATCGCTGGTGCAACTGCACGAGGATTAAACCGTGCATGGAGTGTGCGGCGGCTTTTGCTGCCGCATGCTTTAAATCGAAAGCAGTTCCAGCAGCTCGGTTTCCAATTGAATTTGAAGTTTTTGAGAATTCAGGCTCTGTCCATAGAGCAAAAAGCTGTCTTCTGCGCGTTCACCCAAGGTCATGATCTTTGCGGTTTGAACGTTGACCTTGTACTGGGCCAACAACCTGGTGATTGAATACAGTAAACCTGTTCGATCGGTTGCAGACACGGTCAGCAAATACTGGTTGCCCTTGTCGTCAGGCTGCAAATCAACACTGGGCCGAATCGGGAAATGTTTGGACTGGCGAGACATGCGACCAAACACCGGTTCAGCCAGCGGCGCCCGTTTAATGAGCCGCTCCTGTAGCTCCGCCTCCAGCAGGGACAGGGTTTCGCGGTAAAAAGCATCATGGTTGTCGTGCTGGATCAAAAACGAATCCAGCGCATAACCATGCGCTGTGGTGTGAATTTTCGCGTCCAAAATGCTCAAGTTGCGAGAGTCGAAATACCCGCAAATCCGGGCGAACAAATCCACCTCATCCCGCGTGTAAACCAGCAACTCCAGGCCTTCCCCCAGGGGCGATAGCCTTGCCTTCACAATCGGCTGCTCGGCATTGACACGCCAATACAAATGGCGCGTGTGCCAGGCGATGTCGCTGGGGCCCTGGCGCAAAAAATATGACACATCCAGTTGCTTCCATAGCGCATCTTGAACATCTTCAGAGAGCGCGTACAAACGCAAAATCCGTTTGGCCTCGGCCTGCTGTTCGGCCAGCATCTGGCGGCGGTTGGGCACCTCGCCATCGAGCTGCTTCAAGGTTAGCCGGTATAGGTCTTCAAGCAGCTTGCCTTTCCAAGCATTCCACACTTTTGGGCTGGTGCCGCGAATGTCGGCCACGGTCAACAGGTAGAGTGCCGTGAGTCGTCTTGGGGTTTGAACCACGTTGGCAAACTCACGAATGACTTCGATGTCAGAGAGGTCCTTTTTCTGGGCCGTGTTGGACATGGTCAGGTGGTGCTTAACCAAAAACCCGATGAGATCTGTGCTTTCTTGGTCCAAGCCATGTTCTTTGCAAAACCGCAAGGCGTCCACCTCACCCAAGATGCTGTGATCGCCCCCGCGTCCCTTGGCCACATCGTGAAAAAGTGCGGCAAGGTAAAGCAGCCAATGGTCGTCAAAATTGGCCATGAGCTGGCTACAAAACGGGTATTCATGCGCGTGTTCGGCCATGGTGAAACGGCGAAGGTTGCGTATCACCGTCAGGATGTGTTGATCTACTGTGTACACATGGAACAGGTCATGCTGCATTTGACCCACAATTTTTCGGAACACTGGCAAATATCGCCCAAGCACACTTGTTTCATTCATGCGCCGAAGCTCATGGACAATGCCGCGAGGTTGCTTGAAAAACTCCAGAAAAAGCGCCTTGTTCACAGGGTTTTTGCGAAACTCACTGTTGATTTTTACGCGGCTGTGCCACAGTTGACGCAAGGTTCGTGCGCTCATGCCTTTGAGGCTGGCATTTTGCTGCATCACTATAAAGGCACGCAAAATGGCTGACGGGTTGTTGGCGAACACCTCGTCGTGGCGGATATCGAGCAGGCCATCCATGGACTGAAACTCATCGTCAATGATCACCGCCTGAGCATTGGAGCCGAAGATGGACAACTCGATGTTTTGAATCAGAATGGTGTTTAATTGCATCACCGCCTTGGCTGACAGGTAGTACAGCTGCATCAACTGTTCGCTTGAGCGCTTGATGCTCGATGCTTTGTAACCCAACGATTCAGCCAATTGGGTTTGAACGTCATAGACCAGCCTGTCTTCCCGGCGCCCGGTGAGCACATGCAATTGATAACGGATCTTTTTAAATGTGCGTTCGTTGTTTCGAAGTTTGGCAGCCTCAAATGGGGTAATCAGGCCTTTTTTGGCCATTTCAGCCCAACTATTGCCCAACCCGGCGGCCTTGGCCACCCACAAAATAACGTGTAAATCCCTCAGCCCGCCCGGGCTTTCCTTGCAATTGGGCTCAAGGCTGTAGGGGGTTTCTTGATACTTGGCATGCCGTTGACGAAGCTCAAGGGTCTTTTTGCGGAAGAATGTTTTTACATCCAGCGACTTATAAAGTTTATCTTGTAGGTTTTTGTAATTTAATGGATTTCCTGTAATTTTTCTGCTCTCCAGCAGGGCTGTTTGAACGGTGATGTCTTTGCTTGCTTCTTCAAGGCACTGCTCCACCGTGCGCACGCTGTGACCCAGTTCCAGGCCGATGTCCCACCCCGATCCGCAAAAGTTCTCCAGCTTTTCAATGGCGTCCGCCTCGGGTTCGGCATCGACCAAAATCAATACGTCCACATCCGAGAATGGAAACAACTCGCCGCGCCCATAGCCCCCCACGGCAACCAAGCTGTAGGCCTTTGGCATTTGTAGGGCATTCCATAGCGAAATTAGTGCTTCATCAACCACCTTGCAGCGGTTTCTTAAAGCAGAATCTACCTCTGCGGCTTGGGTGTGTTCGTCAAAAGGCGTAAGCCATTGGTGGGCTTGGCCTTTCAAAAATTTCTTGATTTCAATCCGCGTGTCGTTGAGGGACGCTTGCTGACCTGGAACGCTCAAGGGTTAGGCTGCCTGTGTGGTTTTTAAACGAGGGTTGGCTGGCGTGCCCGCCGACACGGTGAGTACTTCGTAGCCGTCGTCGGTGACCAGCACTGTGTGTTCCCATTGCGCAGACAGGCTGTGGTCTTTGGTCACAATGGTCCAGCCATCTGGCATTTCTTTGATGTCGCGCCGACCGGCGTTAAGCATCGGTTCAATGGTGAAGATCATGCCTTTTTGCAAGGTGACGCCCGTGCCGGGCTTGCCATAATGCAATACCTGCGGCTCTTCATGAAATTTGGTGCCAATGCCGTGCCCGCAAAATTCCCGAACCACCGAATAACCAAACCCTTCGGCAAACCGTTGGATTGCAGCGCCCACATCGCCTAGCGTGGCCCCGGGCTTGACCTGCTCAATCCCAATCCACATGGCTTCAAAGGTGATCTCGCATAGGCGGCGGGCAGCCAAAGAGCCTTCGCCCACAATGAACATGCGGCTGGTGTCGCCATGGTAACCATCTTTAATGACCGTGATGTCAATGTTGATGATGTCGCCATTTTTCAGTTTTTTAGGGCCTGGCACCCCGTGGCAGATTTGATGGTTTACCGACGTGCAAATGGACTTGGGGTAGGGCGTGTAACCCGGTGGGCAATAGTTCAACGGTGCTGGAATGGTGCCTTGAACGTTGACCATGTAATCGTGACACAGGCGGTCGAGTTCTTCGGTGGTGATACCAGCCACCACATGCGGCCCAATAAAATCGAGAACCTCGGAGGCCAGGCGGCCTGCCACGCGCATTTTCTCGATGTCTTGGTCGTTTTTAATCACAATTGTCATGTTTTTAAGATTTCCTGCTTGAGCTTCTTAAGTTTAACTGAGTATAATCTTGGGCTGCCCAAAGTGCACGGCGTTTGCGCGTGCTTTTACGGCAAATTCATTGGTTAGTGCGACAGGGTGCCCGGCGGGTTTCGCCCTCTTGGCCCAGCACCAACCGAAGTTAACCCTGTCTACATCGGAGAAATCATGGCAGTGTCTATGCGCGAAATGCTGGAAGCTGGTTGCCACTTTGGCCACCAAACACGCTTCTGGAACCCCAAGATGGGCCCTTACATTTACGGCCATCGCAACAAGATTCACATCATCAACCTGGAAAAGACTCAACCTCTTTTCGAGGACGCGATGAAGTTCGTTCGTCAACTGGCGGCAC
>NZ_CAXQZX010000111.1:0-26621 GCF_964228395.1 Limnobacter sp. | reverse complement strand
CCTGGCGCGCTGCCTTAAGCGTGGTGCAAACACATGGCAACCGTGAATCACGCCCCACAGGTTGACACCCAGCACCCAGTGCCAGTCGTCCATGGGGGTTTGGCCGATGGGCAATCCACCGGCGCCCACGCCTGCGTTGTTCACCACCAAATCGATGGCGCTGGCCTCACGGCTGCCGCCCAAATACTTCTCGGCCTGTTCGGCCAGTTGTTCCACATCGCTCAACTGGCTTACATCGCATTTCACTGCCCAGGCTTTGGGAACAAACACCAAATCCGGGTTTTTCAACTTGCCTGCCACCTCATCCATGATGAGTTGAACGGTTTCTTCGGCCCGCTCAAGGCAGATGTCTGCACACACCACCTGCCCGCCACGGCGAACAATTTCCCGCGCGAAGGCACGGCCAATGCCACTGCCGGCACCGGTGACCACCGCATTGGCCCCTTTGGAAATTTTTTGCCAAAACATTCGATACCCTTATTGATTGTTACATTGAACAATGTAATATTAAAACGAACGTTTGATCGGATTCAATTCGGATAATTTCATGACCAGACAACCCAAACAAAGCCGCGCGCAACTCACCGTGGACTCCATTGTTCAAGCCTCATTCATCGCCCTGGCCAAGCATGGCGCACAGGGCGCCACCACCCGCCAAATTGCGGAATATGCCGGGGTGGGGGTGGGTTCAATCTATGAATACTTCGAGAACAAGGAGGCCATATTCAAGGCCATGGGTCAGCGCTTTGCCCAAGAGTTGGTGAACCTGATTCAAGAGCAAACCCCTCACCTTGTTCGGATTCCGCTACGCGATGCCGTCTACCAGTTGATTGCCAGCACGGCTGAATTTTTAAGGAAAGACAATGAGCTATACCTGCGCTGCGCTCGCGAATCGGCCTTGATGGAGCGGCATGTGCCCTTTGGTGCGGTGTACCGGGCGTTGGCGGATTTGTTTGTTCAACACGCCATTGCCCACCCAGAAATATTGCAACTGAACAAGCTGCAAACCGTGGCGTACATTTTTATCAACAGTGGCATGTCCACCATGATCCGTTACTTGAATCACCCCAACCCGGGTTTCAGCTTTGATGACCTGGCGCAGGGCCTGGCCGACATGGCGGGCCACTACGTTGAAAAAGAACTGTCTGTGGCTTAAGGGCAAGCCCCCGACGCTTGGCCCCCTGCAGCTATACTGTGGCCCAGGCTAAAAACATTGGAGACCTGCCCATGCGCCCACAGAAGGCCGCACCGATTGCTTTGCTGGCGCTGGCCCTGGCTGCCTGCAGCGCCCCTGCCCCCGATTCCATGGAAAAACTGGCCAACGGCAATATTGTTGAAATCACGGGTTTGAACAGCGAAGAACTAACCTTTGTCACCCGCAACCGCATCGTGAACCTGTTTGCCACAGATGCCTACAACATCATGCGCGACATGAAGCGTTATTACACGGCCGAGTTCAACAGCCACCCCACCCTGTCGGTAAAAGCCGTCACCGAACTGCAGAATACGCAAACAGGCGAGGTGTTAAACAATCAGCCCTTGTTCACGGTGAGTTGGCGCAGACCCGACCTCAACCAAATGGACCTGGACTCCAAGTTCAGCCTGGACACCGAAGAAATTCTTTTGTACGCAGACCGCGTGCGGTCGCACAGCCTGGTGGGCGACCAGGTGTTGATCGAACATTGCACGGTGAGCGCCAATAACAGCAAACGCGAGCGTTTTTGCGATCTGGTGGTGGAAGGCCTGCACGCCAAGTAAAAGGTTTTTAGCGCTGGTGAGCCACCAGCAACATTTCCACCTTCCCGCCCTTCATGATGTCGGTGTTCAGGGGCTCTTCGCGCAACAATTTCACCAGCCCCACACCGGGGGCATACCATTCTGTGTGGTTCACCAACACCTCTTGGTAGCCTGCACTGGCGTCAGCATAAAACACAAGCGTGCCCTCGCCATGCACTTTTACACAGTTCTCAAAAATGCCCAGAGGGGTTTGAACCGTCTCGCTGATGCCCACCACCTGGTACACCATGTCAAACGGTTTAATACTTGCATTGGCTTGGTCAAAGGGTGGCATCCAGTGCAACACATAGGGGCTCGTTTCAAGCGTCCAGGTGTATCCCACGCGCAGGTTTTTGCCGCGTGGCAACACCATGCGGGCTTGGGCATCGGCCACGGGTTTGTGTTGCACCACCACCCGCTTGCCCACGCGGTAATAACCATCGTCGCGCTTGCTGATGAAATAATCGGTGCCCTGGCTGGTTTGCCGCACATGCCCCTGCACTTGCTGACCGTCCGGCCCATAAAAAGACGCTTCGCCCAGCGCCTCGATGTGCAAGGTCTCCTTTCGCTTGCCATTGGGCATGTCGTACTGCAAGCGGTAATCCCAACGCTGACCTTGCTGAAGCGGAAACAACTCGCCCGGGGCCTGGGCCGAGCAGGCCGTAAGCAACGAGGCGATGAGCCATGCAAAACCGGCCCCGCACCATGCACGCGGTTTCATCATGCTTATTTCTCCGGCAGTTGGGGGTCGGGCAAATCGGTGAATTCAATGTCAACTTTTTTATCGGCAATGCGGGTGTTGTCGCGTGTGGCAGCGGGGTCATGCAAATCCCCACCCACCTCACCAATTTGCAGGTTGCCATTTCGCATTTCACGCATGGCCGCATCAAACTTCACATGCAAACCTTTGTCGTAAGGCAACATATGGGCCCGTGGCGTGCTGTATGGCTGGTTACCGGCCAGGCTCGTGGCCCACACATAAAATTGACCGGCCGTGCCTTCACGCTCGTCGGGTTCTTCCACAATCACAAAGTGCAACAAAAAACGCTCTGGCAAGGCGGTGGCGCTGGGCCAGCCCTGTGCATTTTGCCAACCCTGAAAACTCACCCAATAAAACGCCCCCGCCACCAACACCAGCGCAAACTTCAAGCCCAAGCGCAAACGGCTATACACCAGCACCAGCAGCAGCAAGGCGGCTAAAAACACATAGGCGATGGTTAATGCCATTAAAACCTCATTCATGGCTGCTCTGCCTTCACAATGGATTTGTTGATTTGATTGATATTGCCCACCCGGCCATCGGGGTCGATGGTAAACCGCACAGCGGTGACTTCATCGCCCTGCTGGCCAAGGGTTGTGGTGCCGTAGTGCAACACCTTCAACTTGGGATTGACCTCCGCCACGTACACATTCACGGGCACTGGCTGTTTGTTTTCTGTTTTGTAGTAGTGCAAGTTCACGATGTATTCGCCCGGTGGCCTGCCGCGAATGGTGAGCACTTCTTGGTTAAGCGGATTCACAATGGTTTTGCCATCGACCTCTTGAGTGTCGTTGGCCAGGCCTCGGTCGTCCCGGTCAATGTGCATCAAGCCATCTTGGGGGCGCATGTACCACACTTGGCGAGAGCCTGGTCCTGCCGCCCAAATATCGATGTCGTTGGGGTCGTTGTCGGGCCAACTCACCGTGACCAAAAACTCGGCCTTGGGGTCAATGATGCCGCTTTTGGCCGGTGGGTTTAACAGCAACAAGGCCATTAAAAACAAAAAGGTAAAAATCAGAAGCGCATTAAAAATGAGGTCTGTAAAAGGGTCCAATTCAAAGGTGCTGGTGTGCTTGAACAAGGCCATGCCGCGTGCTCACTCCCGCCCGGGCTGAAGGCTAAGGTCACCGGCCACATGCCGATGGGCAAACGCCACGGTATCGGCAATTAAGCGGTCGGCGTGGCGATCCAACAACAAATACTGCAAACCCAGCAATATGCTGGTGCTCAATCCCACCAGTGTGGTGTTCATGGCCACACCCATGCCTTGGGTCATTTGCTGCATCAGGGTTTTGATGTCCGAAATATCCAGCTGCTCCAGGCCCTCCAAGCTGCTGAGCATCATGATGAACCCCACCACGGTGCCCAACAAACCGAGCTTGATCATCAGCCCCGTGATAAACCAACCCACGGTGTGTGTGCCACGCGCCCGCTCAGCCAACACCTCTGCAAGCAAGCCACTTTCGCTGGCGTGCACCACCGGGTTTTGATGAGCCAGGTAATCGAAGCAAATGGATTGCCCGGGGGCAAAGCCACGCGCCCCAGCTTGAATTTGAAAGAAATACTGGATTTGTCTGGATAAATAAACACTTCGCCAACCCGCCAGGCCACTGCCCAAAGCAAAGGCAAAAAGGATCACCAGGCAAATGCGGGTGGAGTCGCTGGCAACCACCCATTGCATCAAGCCATAAGCCCAGCACACGGCCAGAGCAAACACAATCAGCGTGAGCAGCAAAAGCCAGTTTAAGAACAAGGTGTGGGGCAGCTTGGATTGCAAAATTCAACCGATCCTTTGGGGCTTGGGGTGTTGCAAAGTGCAACACTCAACCAGAGCGCGGCAGAACAAGCTCTGCCACTCAAGGCTTAAAAGCAAAGCCCATTCCAGCCCGTTTAAAACACCAAAGGCTCAGTTTGTCGGTACACGCGTTGAATGTTCAGTTGATGGGTTTCCAGCGCACGGGCGCGAGCCTGCGCTGCATCGGGGTCGAGGTACACGCCCTGCCCCTGGCTTGGCTGCGCATTCTGCAAAGGTTCACTCAGTTGCCGAATCAACTCCACCTCGCTCACACCTTGCTCCAAGCCCACCAGCACACTGCGATGAAGGTCCACAAAATAATCCAGGTTGCGCTTAACCGCGTCGCGCCCCAGTACCCCAAACGAGGTCATCAAGGTTTCTTCTGCGCGACCACGCACCAGCAGCCGATGCAAAAAATCAATGCGGGCCACCACATCACCATCGTACAAATCGGGCACCGCACGGTCTTGTACCGCCGAACCCACCCAGCGAATATTTAACTCGCGGTTGTTGAGTACCAGCGCCTCTTCGGTTTCAATGTTTTTGTGCAGGCGGTATTTCCAACCCACCCAATCCGGGTTTAGCGCACCCAAGTGGCCAGACTCGGCCCGCAATATTCGAAGCGGAACAACAGGCAAGGTGCCCGCAACCTGCGCTGCACCCATGCGCTGGGCAAATTTGCTGATGCATTCGGGGCAGCGCTTGGCCATGAGGTCAGACGTTAATTTGCCCGCCACAATGCGCTGTGCAAAACTTTCCTCGGGTTTCAGGGTGTCGCGGAACACATCGCGAAACCCGATGTTGCCCAGCACATGTTCAGGTTTGGGTTGGGTATTCAGGATCCACAGCGGCTTTGCACCAAACCGTTGGCGAACATCACGCGCCAGTGCCTCGCCAACCACCGCCGTGGCGCCAGAATCCACCACCATCACCGCCTTGGGCGAATCAACCACCAACACGCCCAGTGCAAACTCGCGCCCGGACGCGGGCAAATGACGGTGCGCGCACATCCATTCATACACAGTGGCGCGGTGTTGTAGCCAGCAATCTTCGCTGGCCCAAGCCTGCGTGGCAGGAGAAGACGCCCAGGCCAAGCAACCCAGCAACACAAAACGCACAGCACGACCAAACCGCATGAATCAACCTTGCCCTATGGAAAACCCCAAGAGCATAGCCGATTGTGCGGCCACATCAAAATCGAATACTCATTCCCAGCCATGCCGAACGGGGCATGCCCGGCGCAAGGAACGTTTCATAAGTGATGTCGTCTTCTTCCTCAACAAGCTGGCCATTGGTGTCAAACAGGTTGCCGCCCAACACCCCGCCGTTGAAATATTCACGATCAAAGACGTTGTTCAGTCTTGCGATCAGAGTGACTTGCTTGCTGATGCGGTGGTTGGCCCCCAAGTTAAAGACCGCAAAGCCGGGTACCTTGCCATTGTCTTGAAAAGTCACAGGCCCTTGCCCTGGAATGTTGACCGTGCCGGCCTGGTGCTGGTTGTTTTCGTTGCCCCGCGCAAACTGCTCGCTTTGTGCCTGCATATCCACAAACAGCAGCGTCGACTCTGCCGCCTTCACGCCCAATGACAATTTTAAGTTGTGCTTTGAAATACCCGGCAGGCGATTGCCCGGTTGCACTTGAATAAAGCCGCCTTCCACCGCGGGGTTGCCACTGGTGTCTGTGGCACTGCTATTGCCTTCGCTGGCCAAGCGGGCCGAACTGCGGAAGGTTGCATCCAGATACTGATAGCGCGCAGCAAAGTCAAATCGCCCCTGCTCGGCCTCAAAATCCAGTTCAAGACCCTGGCGCCTTGTTTTACCGTAGTTCTGGAAAAACCCGCCTGAGCCTGCACCATCGGTGACAAAAATAATGTCGTTCTTGTTGTCCGCAGAAAACAAATTCACAGAAAAACCATATTGGCTGGCTCCCTGCTGCCAGCGGCTGCGGTAGCCCCCCTCCACAGTGGTGGTAATCACCTGTTCCAGAAATGGGTCTGCCGCCATTGCATTGGGCAACAAGCAGGGGAATTCCGGGTCTGAACAGGCCAATTCCACCGGGGTAGGCACGCGGTTGCTGGTGCCAGCACTGGCGTACCAAGTCCTATTCTGGCTGGGAGCAAAAGACACTCCAAAGGAAGGATTGAATCTTCGGTAGGTGTAGTTGTTGTTCAAACCTGGGCCAGACTCTCCCTCCTCGTTGATGAGTGGAATGGCCAAGCGATCACCCGTTTTCACAGTGGCATGGTTGTACCGCCCCGCCAACAGCAAGGTGGTTTGCTCATTCAAGGCAATCACATCTTGTGCATAAAGACCAAACTGGCGGTTGTTGGCCTGAACATTAACCTGCTCAATTCGCCGATGCAGTTCCCTCACCGTGCGGTCAGGGTTGAACACGCCCAATGCATATTCACGCCTGAAGTCGGAGCGGCCAAACTCAGCCTGCGCGCCCACAGCCAGGGTGTGTGCGCCCATCGGGGCCAATGCATACTGCATGCTCAAACCCAACAAATCCTGCTGCAACAGCCCGTAGTTATTGGCACCAGGGCAATCGGCTGAATCGGGATCAATGGCAGCCGGGTCCCCTTCTTCGAAGGTCACAGTGCCCGGGGCATAGGGAGTTGCTCGAGGAGCACTGCAATTTTGGTTGTACACAATGCCGGGCCGCATCTCGATCTCTGTTCGGTCCGGCTCAAACTCGGCCACGCCAAAGCGGTAGTCTTCGTTTTCATTGCCATCGCCGTTGAAAGTGCGTGACCTGGAGCTTCTGTAGTAAGCATTGGCCGACAATGAATTGCCGTCATCAAAATAGCGCGAAAAATCAAAGGCCAGTTGGCCACCCGAGTTTTTCGTGTTGTCCACATAGGTGTAGGACTGCGCCCTGTTTTGTTCATACAGGCTGCGCGGCACCACGCCATTGCCATTGAGGTCCGATCCATACAGATTCAAACTGACGTGGGCCACGGTATCGCTGCCAGTCATTCCCGCTTTGCCGAAAAACTGGGTCACCGTGCTCGGGGACAAAACCCGCCAGCCTTTTTCGTCAAAGTGGTTGAGGTTCAAGTAATAGTCTTGCTGCGTACTTTCATCGACACCGCCTTGCTGAAAGCCAATTCGCTTTCGTCCATAGTCACCCACCTCCAGGTCCAACTGACGCCCCTGAAAATCACGGCCACTTTTGGTTTGCATCACAATGGCCCCGCCCAAGCTGTTCAAGCCAAACTGGGGCAAAGTACCCGGCAGCACCGCCACCTCTTTGAGGGCCGACTGCGGGATCGCATCAAACCGCACCACGTCGCCAAAGGTCTCGTTTTGCCGAACGCCATCCACATAGACCGACAAGCCCGGTGGCGTGCCCAACAGAGGCGTCACAGAAAACCCGCGGTAGGTGAGATCGGCTTGATAAGGATTGCCCTGGTTTTCCGTGATCTGGGTTCCGCTGATTCCACGAAACAAACTGGAAGACAAAGACTCCCTGTCACTGTCTCGATTTAGATCATTCACCTCTTTAACGCTAAAGGGAGCCTTGTCTTTGGAGATGGCCGCCCCCGGCAACGGCGTGGTTGAAATAACCTGCACCTCTTGCAGGGCTTGAGCCAAAACCGAAGGAGCAAACGAGCACAGCAGCACGGGCACAGAGCAAGCCCTAATGATTGCGCGACGGGGTGATGTAGACATGCCTGAAAACCTTTTAGAAATAATCGCGTTGAAATTTTTAAAACCCTCAACACCACACCGCAGGCTGCTCTGCACGCCAACCACCATTGGCCAGCCCGGGCGTGGTTTTTAACGATGATCTGATGCGGCATGCCCTACACACTAGGGAAGTTTTCCCGAATTGCGCTGGGGTGCTTCAGATCCTGATTAAACTCATGCACAGTGAGACAACCCTTTTAGAAAGGCTTTGCAGGTGAAAACAATTCGCTTGGGTCAATTGTTGGTAAGGCGGCTTTTGCTGTGGCTGGGCGTGTGGGCAGCCCTGTGCATCGGCATTGTGTTTGCCATGGGTCGGCTCGATGTGGCCACCGAATACCAATCAGCCAACACCTTGGTTGAGGAACTTCACACGGCGCTGAAGCAAAATGCCCCAATGAACAACCTGGCCCTGCAACGCTTTCGCGAGCAACTTGCAGAAAACAAAGCCCAACAAGAGCGCGGGGAAACCAAACGTGAGTTGCTAACCATCGCGCTCATGCTCGTGCTAATGGCACTGGGCAGCGGTGTGGTGGTTTGGCTGACCCTGCGCCCCAGCCTGAACAGGCCCCTCAATCAACTGGTGACATGGCTGCAACAGGAGGAACAGCAGCACCAGGACGGGCCGCGCAAACCAGCAAGTGCCCCGCCAGGCTTTGCATTGGAAGAGCTCAACCACATCGCACAAAGCGTTCAGCAATTGCTGATCACCCTGGAGCAGGAGCAAAACAAAAGCCGTGAATTACTGCGCCACGTGATGGAATTGCAGGAACGCGAGCGGCAAACCATTGCTCAAGACCTGCACGATTATTTTGGCCAAAGCCTGACCTCGATTTCTGTCAACTCGGCTTTTTTGGTCAAAAACACCAGCAGCCACACGCAAGAGGCAGCAAGGGCCGTTCATGAACAGGCCACACAGATGATGACCTGGCTAAGAAGTTCTTTGCGAGAACTCAAGCCCCACCTGTTGCTGGAGGTGTCTTTGCGAGACGCCGCCTTGGACCTGCTGGACACGTGGGCCAAGCGGCACGGGTGGTTTGTCGATTTCGCTTGGGACAGCAAACCCATTGACATCACCAGCGAAGCACGAATTGCGCTGTACCGAAGCCTGCAAGAGGCTCTCACCAATGTGGCGCGGCACGCGAAGGCCAAACGAGTCAAGGTGTTGGCCGGGTTTGATCCGCAAGCCATGCAATTTATTTTGATCGTCGAAAACGATGGGTTGCAAACCTCTGCCCCAGTGACCCCCTCTTTGGGCCTGAATGGAATTCGTGAGCGTTTGGTTGCTTTGGGCGGCTTGGTCGACTGGCAATTGGACAGCCCAGTTTTTCGATTGAATTGCCGCGTACCCGCCACACCCGACACCGAGGAGCCCAGCCACCATGCCCATTGAATCGTGCATTGTGTTGATTGATGACCATGCGGCAGTTCGTTCCGGTTACCGCAGGTTTATTGATTCGGAGCATGACCTGAAAGTGGTCGGCGAAGGCGGCAACGCAGACGAGGCGTTTGCGCTGCTTAAATCGACCCCTTGCGATGCCTTGGTGTTGGACATCAGCATGCCCGGCCAGAGCGGACTTGAGCTAATTCGCCGGGTAAAAATACATTGGCCGAAGTTGCCCATCGTGGTGCTTTCCATGCACGACAGCCCCGTGATCGCCAGCAAAGCCTTCGAGCAGGGAGCCAATGGCTACGTGACAAAATCAAGTGACCCCGAAGAGCTGGTGCTTGGGCTTCGCAAGGTCTTGTCCGGCCAAAAACATGTCTCCAAAGACATCGTGGCGCAAGGCTTGGACAGCACGCTATTGGTTGAGGCCAACTCAGGCTTGCCCGGCCAGGTTAACGGCCCCGCGATGGGACCTCAGCTGCCAAGCGCCCTCACCCCGCGTGAAGTGGAGGTGGTGCGCCTGCTGGCCGAAGGCAACACCATCGAACAGGCTGCAGCGGGTTTGGGCATCAGCACAAAAACCGTGAGCAACAACCTTTCACAGATTCGCCAAAAGTTGGGGGTGAACACCGACTTTGAACTGGCTTTTTGGGCATGGAGCCACGGCTTGGGAAAAATTCCTCCCAATTTCGACAAGCGCTAACCCCATCGGATTAAGGGCTAACCCTAGCCCGTTTTCATGCGTATTTTCCCGTATTTTCAAGGCATTTGGCGCGCATCGGCTTGCAAGCGCAATCGAAGTCATGGATATTCAGACCCACAACCACAACACATGACAACACTTCTCAGGAGGAAGATTCGATGATGCTTTTCAAAGCAAAAAAGGTCTTTTTGGCAGCCGCCGTTACCAGCCTGGCCCTGGCCGCTACACCAGCCAAAGCCGAGTTCATTAACATTTTAACTGGCGGTACGTCTGGCATTTATTACCCAATTGGCGTGGCTTTGTCCAAAGTGTATGCAGACAACATCAAAGGTGCCCGCACCCAAGTGCAGGCCACCAAAGCCTCCGTAGAAAACCTCAACCTGTTGCAGCAAGGCCGTGGCGAGTTGGGCATTTCTCTGGGTGACTCAGTCAAGCTGGCTTGGGAAGGCGACCAGGAAGCCGGCTTTGCCAAGCCACTGAACAAGCTGCGCGGCATTGCCGCCATTTACCCCAACTACGTTCAAATCGTGGCTTCCAACAGCTCAGGCATCAAAAGCCTGGCCGACTTGAAAGGCAAAGGCCTGTCGGTGGGTGCGCCAAAATCCGGTACAGAACTGAACGCCCGTGCCATTCTGGGCGCTGCGGGCATGAGCTACAAAGACCTCGGCAAAACTGAATACCTGCCCTACGCCGAGTCGGTTGAACTCATCAAGAACCGCCAACTCGACGCCACCCTGCAATCTGCCGGCCTGGGCGTGGCCTCCTTGAAAGACCTGTCCACGTCGCTGCCCGTCACCATGGTGGCTGTGCCTCCTGAGGTGGTCAAAAAGCTTGGCGCTCCCTACGTGCCGGGCGTGATTCCCGCGGGCACCTATCAGGGCCAAGACAAAGACGTGCCCACCGCGGCCATCGTGAACTTTCTGATCACGCACTCCGATGTGTCAGACGAAACTGCCTACCAAATGACCAAGCTGCTGTGGGAGAACCTGGCCGCGCTGCGTTCGGCCCACAAAGCCGCCGAGGCGATCAAGTTTGAAAACGCCCTGCAAGGCATGCCAGTACCGCTGCACCCCGGTGCAGAGCGCTACTACAAAGAAAAAGGGCTGATCAAGTAATTCACCAGGCACAGCTGCCAACGGTGCCACACCCTGCCCGTGCGGGGTGTGGCGTCTTTCAAAACCAACCCTGAACAAGCCCCCCAGTGGGCTTTTTGTCCATATGTCCTCAAGTCACGCGCAAGAACAAAGCTCTTCAGCTGGTTTTCACGACCCCACCGCAGCAGGTTTTACGCAGTCTTTTGAAGGGCGTCTGCTTTTCTGGATTGCCGTGGTGTTTTCGGCTTTTCAAATTGCCACTGCAGCCCACCTCTTTGATTTGCCCAGCCAAGTGCAACGGGCCTGTCACGTCGGCTTTTTGCTGCTGCTCACCTTTCCTTTGGTGGCCATGCAAAAAAACCCGGTGTTCAAGTTGTTGGGTTGGGCCCTAGCCGCCAGTGCGGTGGCCGTGGCTGCCTACCAGTGGATTGAATACGAGCCTTTGCTGTTGCGTGCCGGGGACCCCAGCGAGCTGGACATTTACATGGGCGTGATCGCCCTGGCCACCGTGTTTTTGGCCACATGGCTTTTGATGGGCCCGGCCCTTCCCATTATTTGTGGAAGCTTTTTCGCCTATTGCCTGTTTGGGCAATACTTGCCTGCGCCTTTTGACCACCGCGGCTACGACTTCAGCCAAGTGGTTGAGCACATGGCCTATGGCACCGAGGGCATTTACGGCATTCCAACTTACGTATCGGCCTCGTATATTTTTCTGTTCATCCTGTTTGGCGCCTTTCTTGAAAAGGCCGGCATGATCAAGCTGTTCACCGATTTTGCGCTCGGTTTGGTCGGCCATGCCAAGGGCGGTGCCGCCAAGGTGGCGGTGGTGTCGTCAGCGTTCATGGGCACCATTTCGGGTTCTGGGGTGGCCAACGTGGTTACGACAGGGCAGTTCACCATTCCCCTCATGAAGCGTTTTGGCTACCGTGCATCGTTTGCAGGGGGCGTAGAAGCCACTTCTTCCATGGGTGGGCAACTGATGCCACCCGTGATGGGGGCGGTGGCCTTCATCATGGCCGAAACCCTGGGCGTGCCGTATTCAGAAATCGTCAAAGCCGCCATCATCCCAGCGGTGCTGTATTTTTTTGGCGCGTTCTGGATGGTGCACCTGGAGGCAGGCAAACACAACCTGGTGGGCATGTCCAAAAAAGACCTTCCCTCCCCCTGGAAAGCCGTGAAAGACCAGTGGTATTTGGTGCTGCCTCTGGCGGCTTTGGTGTGGTTGCTGGTGGGTGGCTACACCCCGCTGTTTGCTGGCACCGTGGGCCTGGCATTTACTGTGGTGCTTATTTTGGGCGCTTCCATTGCCATTGGCCTGCCCAATATGGTGATCCGTATTCTGTTCTGGATGGGCTTGGGCGTGGTCTGCGCTGCATTTTTGCAGTTTGGCATTTGGGTGATTGCAGGGGCCATTTTGGCTTTGATCGCCGTGAATGCCCTGCGCAAAGGCGGGCGTGAAACTCTGGCCGCCTGCCGCGACTCCCTGGCCGAAGGCGCCAAAGCCGCCCTTCCCGTGGGTGTGGCCTGTGCGGTGGTGGGCATCATCATTGGCACCATGACCCTCACCGGCGCTGCCAATACCTTTGGGCAGTATGTGGTGAGCGTGGGCGAAAACAGCCTGTTCCTGTCGCTGGTGCTCACCATGCTCACCTGCCTGGTGCTGGGCATGGGCATTCCCCCCATTCCCAACTACATCATCACCTCCAGCATTGCTGGCCCCGCGTTGGAACAATTGGGTGTGCCGCTCATTGTGAGCCACATGTTCGTGTTTTATTTCGGCATTTTGGCCGACCTCACCCCGCCCGTGGCGCTGGCCTGTTTTGCGGCGGCCCCCATCGCCAAAGAACGTGGGCTGACCATCTCACTGCAGGCCATTAAAATTGCAGCAGCAGGCTTTGTGATTCCGTACATGGCGGTGTACACGCCTTCGCTCATGCTGCAGGATGGCGGTCCACTGGCGCAAGCTTGGGGCTACATCCCGGCAGTGATGTACATCGTGTTTAAAACCATGCTGGCCATTGCCCTGTGGGGAGCCGCCGTAATCGGTTACCTGGGTAGCCCCCTGCCCATGTGGTTGCGGGCACTGGCCATGGCTGGCTCGTTTACCCTGATTGCTGCGCTGCCCATCACGGACGAAATTGGCTTTGCGCTGTCGGCGGTGTTTCTTCTGCTGGTGTGGCGCAAGCACCGGGCGAGCCTCGGCAAAATGCAGGCCGCCTAATCCATGGCCAGCGTGTGTGTGTTCAGCAGCGCGGCCTTGCTGCTGGGCTGCCTGAACACCACCACATTCAGCCTGCAATGGACCCATTCCGTTGAAAAAACCACTTGGGTCGAGCACTACCAAATCACCCACACCCTTGAGCTTCAAGCCACCTTGGTGAAGGTCAAGGGCAGTGGCGCGGGCATTGACCCAGCTCCACATGCCAAGCGGGTGGATGGCTGGTACCAATGGAAACCCCAATCGACCCTGCGCTTGCAGTCCATCGCCTTGGCCAATTCACAAGCGACACCCGACAACTGGACCTTGTGTGCCTTGCCTGCCGGGCAGGCGTGCATTCGCTTGAATGACTTTGCGGACAAGGCGCCGGGGGGCTTTGTCATTCGGGCGCAGTAGCTTGGTGTCAGGTTGGTACTGGTTACAGGGCCATTTAGCATCGCTTCTTTGAATGCGCAGCGTTTTGGTGCCGGGTTTGGCACAAGCCACTGGGCCTGGGGCAGCCCTTGCGAGTGTTTTTGCGCAGCGTGTTGGGGCCGCGTTGGAGCCGGGTTGGCACAGGTCGCTAGGCCTGGGATCAGCCCGTTAATCCCTTCTTGTCCCTTCCGAGGGGGCATGCAAGGCGAAAATGTCGCCATTGCATCCGATTCGATTTCCCGCCAAGCGGGGCTTGGCGGGGAAACACGCCTCGGCCCCTCGGTGTGGGCCAAACCGGGCGGGCTGCCCTGAATCGGCCTGCGCGGCCTGTGCCACCCCAGCCCCTTCGCTTGCCCAGAAGCCAGCAGGGGCCAATGCCCCTGCAGCGACCTTCAGGACAATCTGCCCGACCGTGCCAAGAATGAACGGTGCCCCCATTAGGGGCAGAGGCCCGACCCGACCTTCAGTTTTGGAGGGCGGGCCTCAGTTCAGGCGAGGCTCAGTGAGGGAAATACAGATTGGCCGTCGCAAAGGGGCATGGACCTGCTGGCTTCAAAGAGCAAGCGAAAGACAATGAAACTTAGACTTTCATCTGCGCTTCTGTAAACCCAGCCGCAATCGCCTCTTTCATCCAGTTGGGACGCTTGCCACGCCCAGACCAGGTTTGTGTGGGGTCTTTGGGGTGACGGTAACGCACTGGGGCTGGCCCCAATTCGCGCTTGCCTTTGGGTTTGGCAGCACCGCCAAGCTCAGCGAGCAGTTCTTCAAGCTTCAGCCCTTTGGATGCGGCCAGTTTTTTTACTTCTTCGATGGCCTGCAGCTTGGCGCTGCGGTCAGAAAGTTCTTTGTCGATGTCGGCCTTCAATTGCTGAAGTTCCGAAGCACTCATGACGGCCAGATTTAATTTTTTCATAATTTTCTTGAGCATGGTTAATAACGAAACCGATTATAGTTCGGCTTTTAATTGGAAATAAACATTTAACCGCCAATTAACACTATTTATTTAATCAAATCCAATGCAAATTTAAAGTGCTCATTTTCTGCACCTTCTAACCACTCAAATACCACCATTTCAGTGGTAACCAATTCCGCTCCATTCCCGGCCAAACGATCAAAAGCAGCGTCTCTATTGCGATCTGTTCTAGAGCCACATGCATCGGTCACCACCCATACTTCCATGTCCTGGTCCAACAAATCGAGCGCGGTTTGAAGCAGACAAACATGCGCCTCTACACCTGCAATGACAATGCTGGGTCGCTCATTCTGGGGCGGTGCTTTTTGCAAATGCTTGGGCATGCTTCTGGCATTACCACTGGGCGCTTTGGGGCTGATTAAGTCGATCAAACCTTCTGGGCATGCACTAAATTGAGTTTTGCGCATGGTTGCTTTGCACAACAAAGCCAAGACGGAATCGAATTTTCCGATTTTGTCGGGCATGTGTTCGGTGCCATATACTGGCACACGCATTTTTTTAGCCAATGTGGCCAATGTGCGAGCGTTTTTTAATACAGACTCACCATCCGCAATGGCGGGCATTAATTTTTCTTGATAATCCACCAACACCAGTTGGCTGGACTCGTGGTTCAACAGCATGGTTATCTCTTTTTGGTTTTAACCTTGCAAGCATAACCTGCTAGCTCAGTCTTGAGCACAGCTATTCTTTCAACCTTGTGGAGTTTCGTTTATTTGCTGGCAATAGGCCTGTAACTCTTCGGGCAAATGGCCCGGGCAAACGCCACAGGCCCTGTTGCCGGGTACGGCATGATCAATAAATTTTGGGTAGGGTAAATTCAAACCGGCCATGATGGCTTTGAATTCATCCAGTTCAATTTGACCGCCCAATCGGGGATTGCGGTTTTTCTCTTGGGCAATCGTTGAAACTCGCCTGTTCTGGTAATCGTGACCCGGATACACCAAGGTGTCTTCAGGCAGGGTAAACAGCTTTTGATGCACGCTGTTGTATAGGTCCTCTGCACTGCCGTTCTGAAAATCGGTGCGTCCACACCCATCGATCAACAAGGCATCGCCCGTGAGCACGCGGTCCTCAAGCCGGTAGGCAAAATGTCCATCGGTGTGGCCAGGCGTGTGCAAGGGGTGCAGGGTTAATTCGCCCAGCTCAATCGCTTGGCCCTCTTCCACGGGCAGGTCTGTGCACGGCAGCCTGTCAAACGCTGGTGCAGCAATTTTGCTGCCCAGTTTCCGTTTAAGTTCCAAGGCAGAAGTGATGTGATCGGCGTGGATATGGGTATCCAAGGTATAGGCCAGCCGCAAGCCCAATTCCCGAAGCAAGGCCACATCCCGATCCATGGCTGAGACCACTGGGTCCACCAAAATGGCTTGACCCGTGTGTTCGCAGGCCAGCAGGTAGGTGTAGGTGCTGGACAAAGGTTCAAACAATTGCCTAAACAGCATGAGACCTCCACGGGGGTTTGGAAAACGTTCGGTTTGAACACAGGTACAAATGATGAATATATATTATAATATGATCACTCATGCATATTTAGGATTTGTTCTTTGATCTCTTTCCCCAAAACACTGGCCTGCTGTCGCATGTTCGCGCACAAGCGCCTCGCTGCAGCTCAAGAGGCAACAGGCCATGCTCGCCATTGAGATGACCTGGCTGCTGCCATTGCTGTTGGGTCTTGTGATTGGAACCGTCATGGGCCTGACGGGCGCGGGCGGCGGTGTGTTGGCTGTGCCTTTGCTTGTGTATGCGATGGGGCTTGAAATGCAGGTCGCCACACCGATTGCACTGCTCGCTGTTGGCCTTGCGGCCCTGCTGGGCACCAGTTTGGGCCTGTGGGCCGGGCAAGTGCGGTACAAGGCGGCGCTACTGATGGGCACGGTGGGGCTCAGTGCTTCACCCCTGGGTTTTTGGGTGGCGGGTCGGAGCAACGGGCAAGTGTTAAGCGCTCTATTTGCTTTTGTGCTGATGTGGGTGGCGTTTAATGCGTTCCGCCACCGGGCAAACACGGCTCTGGCCGAGCTAGATGCTCCGCAAGCTGGGCCAGTTAGCCCATGCCCGTGCATGCTCAACCCAGACACTGGCCGTTTTGTGTGGACCTGGCCCTGTGCACGCGCGCTGATTGGCTCTGGTGGCCTGGCAGGTTTAATGTCGGGATTGCTGGGTGTGGGTGGCGGCTTTGTGTTGGTGCCGGCACTCCAGCGCTTTACCAACATCCATCAGCAATCGGTCACGGTTACATCGCTGGCGGTGATTGCGGTGGTGTCTTTGTCTGGGGTCGTCAACAGCGCCATGTCGGGTACTTTTCAGGTGCACACGGGTTTGACGTTTTCGTTGGGGGCCATGCTGGGCATGTTGCTGGGCAGGCAGCTTGGCAAACACCTGCCCACACATGTGCTGAAATGGTCTTTTGGCGGCATCTGCCTGGTTGTGTCTGCGTTGATGATCATTCGCGCTGCGGGCTAAATGCCATCGCTAAAACGAAGGTGTTATTCCAATACCAATGGTGAAGGCACGGGCGGCGCTGAACTGCCCGTAGTCGCTGCCATAGCTCGCGTCAATCTGAAAGAAATCGGGCACGATGGCGTAGCGCGCGCCCAATCGCCAAGACAAGCTACTTTCGGCACCATTGAATGATTCAATGGACAAACCCACCCGCGAGGTCCACTGATAGTCCAACGCTGCCGCTGCAAAAGGTCGTTCGTCTTTTTCATTCAGCCCGTTGAATCGCAAATACCCCAGGTTAAGGTGCATGAGCCAATCAGCACTGCCAAGGGGCACAGTCGCGATGCCAGTGGCCACGGATTCACGGGTGCTTTGCTGGCTCGGAAGGTAATCTTTGTTTGTGCTGATTGCAAAACCATACCCCACGCGATGGTCATCGAATTCCCGCACCATGTGCTTGTACCCAAATCCCTTCACATGCGCATCGTCTGCATCGCCATGGCGGGCACCCAGGCTAAGTGACAATTCACTGGGCCCAAAAAAGTTGCAACCACCGTTGAAATTGTCTTGTCGAGTGCTGGCGGTGGTTTCGTTCCAGAAATCCAGCTGGCAGGTGTTGTGCCCATTGACCGCAGCATCGTCAGTTTCCAAAGGGCGACCAGCGTAAACGAGCCCGTTGTACAGCCAAAGCGTCACCATCAGGCACTTGAGCAGTTGCTTCAATTTTTTCTCCTCGTTCAATTGGCACTGTGCATACCAAGCGTGCCAACAGAGGATACAGGTGGATTTACCCTGTTGAATGTCGAGGCGATTGAATAGAGTGGTTTTAGGCGTACACGTTCAAGCGCGTACCCAAACTGCCAGAGGTGGCCAGAGCAGGTGCGGGAGGCACTGAGTTCAACAGTTGCAGAACCGATTCAGAGGAAATATCCATGGCCTTTTTGAACACCGCAATTTGACCCTGTTGGGCGGTCTGAGCCTGCTGCATTTGCAGGGTGGCATACACCATGGCTGCCGGGGATACGTCCATTCACTTCACCTCCATTTCTATACTTAACGGCAGGTGGGCACCAAAGTTGAGGACTTTAATGCCTGGGGCCACGCATGGCTCGGGCCAAAATGCCCTGAACCACCTCGCTTCGTATGCGCTCGCCACGCTCCATATTTTGCGCGTGCAACAGGACATTTTCTTCAATCAACTTGGCAATAGAGCTAAGCAGCACGTAAATAAGATCTTCTGCCTTAAATGTTGAGGCATCCTGCAATATGGACAGAGCACCGATGCAGCAGGCCTGCCGAAGGGCCTGTTCATCCACCGGCAGATCGGCATAGTCAAGCGGGTCTTCTTTTACCACCTCGTTGACCAGCATCATGAGTGTGTTCAAATCAATCTCGACCTGGTGGGTGGTGCTCATGGAGATTCTCCAGAATGATGTACTCCCACTTCTACCACACACCAGCCAGAAGCGCCATGCATAGAGCCAGGTTGTAAGCCAAGGCGTTAACAATCGTCGGCTTTGGGCAAATAATTACCATTAATTACAAATATGATCTATAGTTGTAACTATTGAACATGCCCGGAGAAAGCCGTGAACAGCGCCAAGGAACTTCAGCAACAAGCCCGCTTGGGCGAGACCCACCAAGTCACCAACGTGGCCAACGATTTGAATGGCTACAACCTGTACAGCAGCGACACCGCACTGGCCGAGGCCGTGCGCCGCGAGGGCGGGGCTTGGGGCGAGCAAGAACTGACTGACTTTGGTGCGCGCTGCGGGCAAGCTGAATACCTGGAACTGGGCCACCTGGCCAACCGTTACCCACCAGAGCTTGACACCCACGACCGCTTTGGCAACCGGGTAGACCTGGTGCGTTACCACCCCGCCTACCACGCGCTCATGAAAACCGCGCTTGAGGAAGGCATACACAGCCAACCCTGGACCCACCCTCGGGAAGGTGCCCACGTGGTGCGTGGCGCCAAAGCCTTTGTACAAAGCCAGGTGGAGGCCGGTCACGGTTGCCCCGTCACCATGACCTTTGCATCCATTCCAAGCTTTCGCACCCAGCCGAATGTGGCGGCCATGTTCGAGCCGAAGATTTTGGCGCGTGGTTATGACCCGCGCAACTTGCCAATCGACGAGAAACAGGCCATCACAGTGGGCATGGGCATGACCGAGAAGCAAGGCGGATCCGATGTTCGCGCCAATTCAACCCAGGCGGTTCCAGTGGGCAAAGCCGGGCCTGGGGAAATGTATTCACTGACGGGACACAAATGGTTTTTATCGGCCCCCATGTGCGATGTATTCCTGATTTTGGCGCAAACCAAAGCGGGAGTATCGTGTTTTGCCGTGCCGCGCTGGCTGCCCGACGGCACCAAAAATGCGCTGCAAGTGATTCGCCTCAAAGACAAAATGGGCAATAAATCCAATGCATCGAGCGAAGTTGAATTTCGGGGTGCGCAGGGTTGGCTGATTGGGGAAGAAGGCCGCGGCGTGCCCACCATCATTGAGATGGTCAGCCTGACCCGCTTTGACTGCATGGGCGCATCGGCAGGCTTAATGCGTGCTGGTGTTGCCAACGCCATTCACCATTGCCGGCAACGCGCGGCGTTTGGCGCCAAGCTGGTGGACCAACCCTTGATGCAAAACGTTCTGGCTGATCTGCAGTTGGAGTACGAGGGCGCCATCGCATTTGCCATGCGCATGGCCCGCGCCCTCGATCTAAAAGACCAAGACGAACACGAAGCCAAACTGATGCGACTGGCCACCGCTGTGGGCAAATACTGGGTGTGCAAGCGCGCTCCACAACACAGCTATGAGGTGATGGAATGCATCGGTGGAAGCGGCGTGATGGAGAATTCCATTTACCCACGGCTATTTCGCGAGAGTGTGATCAACCCCATTTGGGAAGGCAGTGGCAATGTGCAATGCCTGGATGTATTGCGCGCGGTCGGCAAGGACCCCAGCGTATTAATGGCGTTTCAAACCGAGTTGCTCAAAGCCAAAGGGGGCAATACCTTGCTTGACCAGTACATGGCGCAACTGGCCAAGCAATTGGGCAACTTGCACAACACCACCCCCAGTGAAATTCAGTTTATGGCCCGCCACTTGGTGGATCAAATGGCCTTGGCTTTTGAGGCCAGCTTGCTGGTGCGCCATGCACCACAAGCGGTTAGCGATGCGTTCTGCAGCAGCCGCTTGGGGGCCCAAGGCCACCACAATTACGGGGCGCTGCAACAGGCTGGGCACGTGAAGGCCATTATTGAGCGAGGCAACCCCTGGAGTTAAGCCCGCTTTAACAAAGCTGCGCGGCCAAGGCCCCTAGCTCGGGGCCTTGATGCTTGTAAATTGCCGCATGTAGTTACAAAAGCCAGCAAACGACAAGGGCTTGTGCAGAAAGTCGTCCATGCCCGAGCTTAAGCACTTTTGCTGATCTTCCTTGAATGCATTGGCACTTAGCCCGCACACCCGGGGCTGGACACCATTCAGCAAACGAATTTGCGCCGTGGCCTCCAAGCCATCCAGGTTGGGCATGATGAGGTCCATAAACACCAAATCGACAGGGCCGTGGTGCTTCACAAATTCAACAGCTTCCAGACCGTCGCAGGCAAATTGCGCAGTCACACCCACACGCTGCAAAAACGAACCCAGCAACATGCGGTTGACTTGATTGTCGTCAACCACCAGCACCCGAAAATCCTCTGGCAACACGGGTGGTGCCGATTGATCAGCCGCTGAACCCGGCTGGCCCTGCGCATCAGCGCGAGTGGCCTCGCACCTAAAATTCAAGGTCATGGTAAACACACTGCCCTGACCCAACTGGCTGGTGGCCGTTAGCTGCCCCCCCATGCTTTCAATCAGCTTTTTGGCAATCACCAAGCCAAGGCCAGTGCCGCCAAATCGGCGGTGAATGCTGGTATCTGCTTGTGCAAACTCATTGAACAAACGCGGCATTTGCCCTGGTGCAATGCCAATGCCGGTGTCTTCTACCACCAGCGTCACTGTGCAAGCACCGGGGTCACCTTCAACAGGTGCACAGCGAACTGACAAACGCACATACCCTTGCTCGGTGAATTTAATGGCGTTGGACAACAAATTTGACAACACCTGCCGCACGCGGGATTCATCGCCAATCAAATTGGAATTTAAATCCAGATCATCTTGATAATGCAGCTTCAGGTGTTTGCTCGCTGCCAAGGGCTGATACAACTTGACCAAACTCTGCAACAGGTTGCGCATGGAGAAGGGCTCGCTCTCCAGGTCAAACCCTTCTGACTTTATTTTAGAAAGCTCCAGCACATCGTTGAGCAGGCGCAACAAAGCCAAACCACTTGCACGAATGGTCTCTACATGGTCTTTTTGTGATTGGTTCAAATTTGAACCCAAGACCAAATCGAGCAAGCCAAGCATGCCGTGTAAGGGTGTACGGATTTCGTGGCTCATCATGGCCAAAAACTGTCTTTGGGCACGCACCCCCGCCTCGGAGTTTTGCAGCGCCATCGACAACTCTTGCGTGCGCTGTTTAACTTGTTGTTCAAGGTTTTCCGTAAGCGCGGCCAGGTGTTGGTTGCTCTCATAAAGCGACAGGCTTTTTTGCTCAAGCAACTGCTCGGCCTGCTTGCGCGCCGAACGCTCCCGCTCAAGTCGCTTTTGAAGGCGCGCCAGTGCATCGGCCTGGGTCATGCGCCCATCCGGATGCAAAAAACTGCCTCTTTTCCGTTGGGGGTGACAGACTGCATGCTCACCTCGCCCTGCCCACCGTAATGTGCCATGCAACCCCGAATCAACCCCAAGGCCAAGTGGGCCAAGCCGCGGCTGGAGCGGTAGGCCATGTCAAGCGAATCAGCGGACTTTTGCAATACAGTGAACTTAGGCAGTTCGGCATCGGGATACAACTTCAATACCTCTTTGTGAATCACCTTTTCTACATCCACCAAAAAATCGATGGGGGTAGAAATACCCTCAAAAAAATTGGGGTACAAGGCATAAAAGCGCCCAAAAAGATGTTCCCCAAACAATTCCATCAAGGCACTTACCGAATGCCCAGACATGCTGGACAACTCATGCAACAAAGCCCCCATCTCTGAGTAGTCGTAGGTGCCCACTGCCGTGTAGGCCCCACCAGAGGGCAGGTCACAATTGTCGATTAAGTCGTCCACAAAGTCGGCGCCGTGGGCGCTTTCTAACATGTCGAACAACTCGGTAAATACGATGCCTTTCATGATGCCGAACTCGTGCTGGGGTGTTTCTAATGTTTGCAGGGTATGCTGTTTTTGTAAACTCTAAAGAAAGATAAGAGTTAACAAAACCCCCGTTTTTCCGCTTACCAAGCCCTTTGCTCTCAACAGGGGCCCGCAGCTTGGGTCATGAGCCAGGCAATCGCTCACACAGGGCTCACATTGCCCCCCTTATTTGGCAATTGTTTACACAATCGCCCGGTTAGTCTTTTACAAATTGTGAACGTTTACATGCAAGGCAGGAGCCTCTTCGTGACCGAATTCAAACGCAGCCGTGCCATGCACCAGTACTACCGCGACAGCCTGGTGCAAACCTACTTTTTTGATGAAATTGGCAAAACCCCCAAAGACACCTTAATTTCGCTCATCGACGCCAAGGCCTGCGATCCCATCTTGGCCGCTGAAACGCTGCACAATATGCAAACGGGCCTGCCACCTGCCAAAGATCTTGCTTTGCGCCAAATGGTGTTGCTGATTGCGCAATCGCATTTGTGCATGGACAAACATCGACAAGGCCTGCAAACCGCCCTGCCTGCGGCGTTTGGCAAGGGCATTCGCGATGGTTTAATGCGCGTACTGCAAAAAGTACCCAGCCCCAAATACCTCATCAATGCCATTCAGATTCTTTACCGGGTGGGCGAAATCGACGAGGCCATGGCCTTGCTGCACAAAAATCCGCAAGTGGTCGACACCTCGGCTCACCTTCAACAAATAGCGGCCATGGTCTACACCATGGAAGAACGCTACGAGGAAGCATTGCCCCACTTACTAAAATTGGTGGACTCGGGGGCCCACCAAAACAATTCGCTGATCAAGCTGATGAGCATGGCCTGCATGTACAAACTTGGCGCCCTGCCCGATGAGCCCGTGGATTTTGCAAGCCTGGCCAGCGAGCCAGCACAAGCTGCTTCCGCCTTTGCCTACACCTGGGTCATCGAGGCAGACCTTGCTCGCGAGCCCAAACCCACGGTGGTATTGGCCTGCGACAACAAATATTTTTACGAACACGCCTTGGCCCATGTGTATTCACTGGCCGACACCAACGCCCATGCGCTGTATTTGCACCTGCACCTGTACAACCCCAACGCCAGCGTTGTAGAGCAAGTGCACTGCCTGGCCAAGCAATACCCTGCCTTGCATATCAGCGCAAGCCAGGAGCACATTGATTTAAAGTCGCCCACCAAGGTTGTTGCTTTTGCCTGCCGACGCTTTGCGGTGGCCCAGGCCATGTTGGAATATCTAAACACGCCCGTGGTGTTGATGGATGCCGATGCACTTTGGCGCAAACCTTGGCAAAGCACAGTCGGCAGTCTGGCTGAAGAACATGATGTGATGGTATGCCAGCCCCCCGCTGCGCCTTTTTGGGAGCATGTGGCCGCCGGTTTTGTATACCTCAACAACACCCCCGCAGCCAAACGTTATATTGCCCAAGCTGTGGCCATGATCGAAGACAACCTCAACAAAGGCAAAGCCCTTTGGTTTTTGGATCAAATCGCCTTGAGTGCCTGCCACCATGAATCCATCAAACACGGATGGGGCACCCGGTTTGCCAGCACAGCACCCGCTGCATTGATGGACGTCAACCATGGCGAGGCTGCGCTCACCTGGGTGGTCACCAACCAAAAACAGGCCGCCGGTGCATACGCCGATTACAAATGCGAGCTACAACATCGGCACGGCCAACAGCCCTACAGCGGACCCAGCGATGCATTTTTGGCAATTGGCCAACAAAAGCAGCCAGTCCGCTTTTTGCAGGTGGGCGCCATGGATGGCGTAAGCTACGACCCCATTCACCCTTTTGTGAAACAGTTTGGCTGGCAGGGTGTACTGGTCGAACCCCTGCCGGACATGCTGGAGCGCACACGCAACAACTATGCAGGTTGCCAGGGTTTGGTGTTTGAAAACGTGGCCATCACCGACCGCGCAGAAACCAAAAAACTCTACCGCATTCGCCCAGAAACCATCATCAAGCACAAGCTACCAGATTGGTTAAAAGGCATGTCCACTTTCAGCCCAACCAAACTGGCCGAACACCAACAGCATGTGACCGTGGAAGACGTGCAGTGCCTGCCGCTGATGCGGGTGATTGAACGCAACTCGCTTGAGCGCATTGATGTTTTTCAGATCGACACCGAAGGCTACGACTACACCGTGTTCAAGCAACTGGACTTTGCCCGATTTCGGCCCACCATCATCAACATGGAGGTGGTTAACCTCAGCGACGAAGAAAACACAGCCTTGGAACGCGACCTGCACGCCCAAGGCTATGTGTACTATCGCTATGAGTTTGATTTGATTGCGCTGGATAAGGCTTGGTTTATTGCGGGCTCTGAAGTTTGAGGATTGTTTTCATCGTAAATCACACCGCCCGGGCGCAGGGCAGAGTCCGCGCGGCGTGACTGCAGCACTGGGAAAAACATTTGGTGAGCCCAGTGTTCTTGACCGTGAATTCGATCATCCATCAAACCAATGTGCTCAGGGTATTTGCGCGTGATGTGCGCTGTACCAAACAACACATCCCAAAAAAACAGCATGTTGCCAAAATTGCCGGTGTAATTGCCAATGCCGTCTTTGTTGGTGAGTGCATGGTGCGCCCAATGGGTGGCTGGCGTTGAAATAACCCGCTCCACCACCCACATCACGGGGTGCAGGGCTTTTACCCTGTACAGAGGTTCATCCCAGCGCCAAGCACAATGCGCACCCAGAATAATCGTCAGCTTGGCGCCCATGTAAAAGGCATACACCCAGGGCCCAATGCCCAAAAAGATCAGGCTGCCTGCGATCCACAATCCGGGCATCATGAGGTAATAAAAAAAGTTGTTGCGGAAGGTCATGCGCACACTCATGTATTGCGCTGAGTGATGCGCTCGGTGCAAAGGCCACAACAAGGGCGAATGCGATAACCTGTGCCACCAGTACTGGGTGAGGTCATCGCCCAGCAAAAGCAATGCAACCATGCCCCACCAAGGCCAATCGGCCAGAACACCCTGCCACTGTGCAAACCACTGCTGCCCCACCCAGCCGGTGGTAAAAATGGCCAGGGGCTGCGACACAGCCACCACGCTGATGAACACCAATACATCCAGCCAATGGTCGTTAGAGCTGGCATTCACGGTGTTTTGGTAACGGCGACTTACAAACTCCATCAAGCCGTAGCCGGCAATTGCACTGCCAATCAACACATTTTGAAATTGCAAAGGGTCGTCCATGGCTGGCCTCGTGTACGGGTTGGAGCACTCAATATAAGCCTCGCTTATTCAATTCGTCCAATGCATAATTAATACGTTTTTAATGCAGCAATTGCATCACCATGAATCTTCATCAGCTTGAACATCTATTGGCGCTGGCCGACACACGGCACTTTGCCAAGGCCGCCAGCAAAGTACACCTCAGCCAGCCCGCCTTCAGCCGTAGCATTCAAGCACTAGAGCGGCACACCAACTTGCTGCTGTTCGAACGCAAAGGGGGCGAGATACGCCCCACCCCCGCCGGGGAGTTTTTGATTGAACGGGCCAGACAACTGCTGCTGGAAGCCCGCTCGGTTGAACGCGATGTGCAGCTTTACCAAAAAGGCACCCTGGGCAAACTGGCCTTTGGGGTGGGGCCCTTCCCCGGCGCTACCTTGCTAAGCACCGTGGTAAAAAACATGCGGCTACACCACCCTGCCGTGGCCTTGCGCGCAGAAGTGGCCAGCCCCGCCAAATTGCAAGGCATGCTCTTGCAAGAAGACATTGAGTTTTTTGTAGCCGACACAGGCGAGTTGACCAAAGCCCCTTACCTGGGCATTGAACCCTTGATGCGCCAGTACGGCGGGCTGTATGTTTGCCGCAATCACCCTTTGGCAGGGCAACGCTGCACATTTGAACAAGCGTGGGAATATGGAGTGGCCAGTGTAAAGTTGCCTGATGCCATGAAAATAGGCTTGGCCCGCGCGCTGGGCCAAAGCGGGCGCCACCTGCCCAACATGGCGCTGGAATGCGACGACATTCACCTGCTGCACCAACTGGCTGCCAGCACCAATACCGTGGTGGCCTCCACAGAACTGGCGGCCAAACCCTGGGTGACAAAAGGTGAACTGGTGCCGCTGGAATTGGCAGATTTTCCGCCGCTGTACAGCAATATATCGGTGGTGGGGGGGGGGG
>NZ_CAXQZX010000110.1:0-2710 GCF_964228395.1 Limnobacter sp. | reverse complement strand
GTTTGTGGCCTTTAAGTTGCTGTCTAATTAGGCAAACCTCCATTTTAGCCTCGATTCAAGGGGATATAATGACCAATCCATCAAGACCCACTCATTGCAGGATTTATGTCGCAGGAATTTCTGATTCAAAACAGTTGGCTTATCGCCTTGGCCTTTGGTTCTGGCCTCATGTTGATTTGGCCAATATTGACCAAAGGTGGTGGCACTCGCGTCACCGTGCCCCAAGCCACACTTTTAATTAATCAAAAGAAGGCGGTCCTGGTTGATATTCGAGACGATGACTTCGTCAACAACTCGGGCGTTGTGCCCAACTCCAGGCGCATGGCCATCAAAGACCTGAAAGAAAAGGCGGGCACCCTGGCAAAAACCAAGGAAACTCCCTTGATCGTGTTGTGTCAAACCGGCGCACGTTCCGGCGCAGCCGCCACCGTGTTGAAAGCGGCTGGTTACACCGACGTGTTTGTTCTCGACGGTGGCCTGAATGCCTGGAAAGAAGCAGGCTTGCCGGTTAAAAAGGTTCAAGACGCCGCAGATGCTGCGCCCAAAACCAAAACACCCAAGGCCACCAGGCAGGTTGCCAAGTAAAAGCAAACCCAGTTGCAGCAAACTCAGTAGTCAAGGAATTCACATGAGCAATATTCAAGCCCCTGTTCGCATGTACACCAGCGCGGTGTGCCCTTTTTGCGTTCGTGCTGAACGCTTGTTGAACGAGCGTGGTGTGCAGAATATCGAGAAAATCCGGGTTGATCTCGACCCATCCCAGAAAGAAAAAATGATGGCCGAAACCGGCCGCCGAACTGTGCCGCAAATTTATATCGGCAGCACACATGTGGGCGGCTGTGATGACCTGTTCGACCTCGACCGTGCTGGTAAGCTTTTGCCATTGTTGGGGCAGCCCGGCTAATTTCATTCAAACCTTATTTATTCAATCCATAGGAGCCAGCAAATGGCCGAACAGAATTCAGAAGCAGTGTTTCAAATGCAACGCGTCTACATCAAAGACGCTTCTTTGGAACTGCCCAACGCACCGCAAATTTTCCTCGAGAAGAATCCGCCCAAAATTGAAGTGGCTGTGGATGTGGGCGCACAACGCTTGGCCGAAAACATTTTCGAGTCTGAAGTGACAGTAACGGTGACCGCCAAAATCGACGAGAAAGTGGCTTTTCTTGTGGAATGCAAGCAGGCCGGTATTTTCGAAATTTCAAATGTGCCTGAAGAGCAGTTCGATCCTCTGTTGGGCATTTTGTGTCCCAACATGATCTACCCCTATTTGCGCGCCAATGTAGCCGACCTCATTACCCGCACCGGCTTTCCACCTGTGCATTTGTCCGACATCAACTTCGAACAGTTTTACCAGCAGCGTTTGGCAGCAGCCCAAGAGCAGGCCGCCAAGCAAAACGGTTCCGGCATCATTACCACAGCGTAATTGGCGGCGCGCATGAACATCACCGTGTTCGGTGCAGGGGCGTGGGGCACCGCAGTGGCTGCCCACATGTCCTATGTGCATGATGTGGTGTTGTGGGGGCGCGATACTGCTGTGCTGCAATCCATTGCCAGCCAGCGCGAAAACCCGCGTTACCTCGCGGGTATCAAGCTTTCTCCCACACTGAAAGTACAGGCTGATTTTTCGGCCGCAGCCCGGCACGCGCTTGGCCAACCCGACGCACTTTGGGTGCTGGGCACGCCCATGGGCGCGTTGCGCCAAACACTGTTGCAATTGCTTGAAATTGCGCCCATGGAGCAATGGCCTGCGCTGGTGTGGTTGTGCAAGGGCTTTGAAGTGGGCACTGGCCAAATGCCGCATCAAGTGGTTGAGGAGGTGTTGGGCAGGCACTATGGCGGTGCGCTCACCGGCCCTTCATTTGCAGCCGAAGTGGCGCGTGGCTTGCCCTGCGCACTCACTGCTGCCAGCGCGGACGAGCCCACCCGCCAAGCCATGGTGCGTGCTGCTCACCATGCTGCCTTGCGTGTTTACGAGCTTGACGACCTGGTGGGCGCTGAAGTGGGTGGCGCGGTTAAAAACATCATGGCGGTGGCTACTGGCATTTGCGATGGCATGCAATTGGGCCTGAATGCCCGTGCAGCGCTGATCACCCGCGGCATGGCCGAAATCAAGCGCTTGGCCGTGGCCTTGGGTGCCCAGGCGGAAACCCTGAATGGGCTTTCCGGTTTTGGTGACCTCATACTCACCTGCACTGGCGATTTGTCTCGCAACCGGCGCGTGGGCTTGATGTTGGCTCAGGGCAAGTCACTGGACACCATTCTCAAAGAATTGGGTCAGGTCGCTGAAGGTGTGAAATGTGCGCCGGTGGTCAAGCAGCTTGCCGCGGAATTGGGGGTTGATATGCCGATTACGGCAGCGGTAAATTCTGTGCTATTCGAGGGTTTGAGCCCCGGAGAAGGCGTGATGCGCCTGCTGTCGCGCGAAGCCAGGTCTGAAGACGCTGAATGATCGTTGCTGTTTGTTGTCCACTCGGCGTGGTTGCTTGTGCTGCACGGGGCTGGTTGGTTTGTTGAGTGCTGAGCTTGCAGGGTCACCGCTGCCCGAAAACTTGGCAGGTCGGCTTGCCGTCTTGAGCCTGCACTAAGCCAAGCCCTCCAAAAGTAACGGTCGGGTCTTGGCTTTCGCGCCAGGGCGCGATTGTTGGTCTCGGCGCGCCAAGCCGGCAAGTTTTCTGACTGGTCATCGTGCGACCCATTGCAAGTTCAG
>NZ_CAXQZX010000109.1:0-20337 GCF_964228395.1 Limnobacter sp. | reverse complement strand
ACACACGGGCTTGTAGGCCAGCCGCGGGTGGGGGCACCCTTTTGAATAGGGTTTCCCTGCCTTGCGGGTGCGGTGGATATGGTCAACAATGGAGTGTTTAACGCATTCTGAGACGCATTACGTTGACCCAGCCCACAGACTACCTAGATGCACCGTTGAAGTCTGTTTCCAGGCCGGCCCAAGACCTGTCTCCGCGCAAAGGCTCCTCGGCCCTGGCAGTAGACGACGAACCCGGCATGCGCCACTTTCTGGAAAAAGCGCTAGAAACCCGCTTCGCGCGGGTGGACACGGCCAGCTCTGTTGAAATGGCTCAAACGCTGTTTGACCAACACGACTACAGCACCATTGTGTTGGACGTGAGCCTGCCCGGTAAAAACGGCCTGCAGTGGTTGACCGAGTTGCGCCAGGGGGGCTTTGAGGGCGACGTGATTTTAATCACCGGCTATGCCGACATGGACACGGCCATTGGTGCATTGAGGGCCGGTGCACAAGATTTTCTTCAGAAGCCTTTCCGAATTGATCAGCTTTGGTATGCCCTGGATCGTGCTGCCGACCAAAACCGGCTGAAGCGGGAAAACTTTGTGCTTAAGCGAGCGGTGTCGAATTTGCAGCAAAACGAGCAGGTGATGGTGGGCGAAAGCCCCATGATTCGTCAGTTGCGTAAGCTGGTCTCTAAAATCGCGCCCACCGATTCCACCGTGTTGCTCACGGGCGAGTCGGGCTCTGGCAAAGAGGTGTTGGCCCGCACCATTCACGGCATGAGCATGCGCAGCGAGCGACCCTTCGTGCCCATCAACTGTGGTGCCATTTCGCCAGAGCTCATCGAAAGTGAATTGTTCGGCCACACCAAGGGGGCCTTCACTGGGGCCACTGAAACCCATCAAGGCCTGTTTTACTATGCCCAAGGGGGCACTCTGTTTCTAGACGAAATTGGCGAACTTCCCTTGAGCATGCAAACCAAGCTGCTGCGCGTGCTGGAAGACCGCCGGATACGCCCGGTGGGCAGCAACCGCGAAGTGGATGTGGATGTTCGCATTGTGGCGGCCACCAACGTGAATCTGGATGTCGAGGTAAAGCGGGGTCGCTTTCGCCAAGATCTTTTTTACCGTTTACAAGTGCTGCCCATCGAAATGCCACCTCTTCGCTCACGCCCGGAAGATGTTGAGCTATTGGCCTCGTATTTCATGGGCGTGTTTGCTCGCAAATTGAGGCTAGACCCGCTGGTCATCAGCCCCGACATGCTCGCCCGCTTGCAAGCGTACGAATGGCCTGGCAATGTGCGCGAGCTGCGCAATTTTGTAGAGCGCTCGCTGATTTTGGGCTACTTCCCCAAAGAAGACTTGCCGCTCAACCTGGACCTGGATGAAAAGCGCGCCATGGATGAAGAACTGCACACGCAGGCTGACGAATCTTTGGAGCAGGTTGAAAAAAATCACATCCTGAAAGTGCTCAATGCCTGCGGTGGCAACAAGTCTGAAGCGGCCCGCCGCTTGGGCGTGTCGCGCAAAACCCTTGAAAGAAAGTGCCTGGCGTGGAGCCAAGAATAGACCTGCGGCCTTTTCCGTCCCGGGGGCATTTTTGGCCCTCGCACTGGACGGTCAAGACCAAGCTGGTGGTCACCGCCTGTATTCCGCTCATGGTGCTGGTGCCCGTGGTGGCCATGCTGGTGTGGTCGGCCGGGCAAGCGGCTTACAACAAAATCCTGATCTCCAAGGTACGCAGCGATTTGGTGTTGGCCCAGCAAAAGTTTTTTGATTTAAAAATGGACCGGCGCGATGCCTTGCGCTCGTGGGCAGAGAGCGCCTACCTGCGCCAGCACTTGGCGCGCAACGGGGGCAAGCTTGATCCAAACGAGTTGGGTGCACAGGCCGAAAAGCTCGGGTTGGCCTACCTGCGTTTGGTTGGGCCGACCGGGCTGGTGCGCAGTGCTCACCCCAGCCGGGTGTCCTACATGCTTGACCCCGCCAGCTTCAAGGCCTTAAACGACAGGCGCGAAGGCGTGCACATGGTGTTGATGTCAGCGGCAGAAATGGCGGAGGTGTCAGAGACCATGGCAGCGCGCGCAGTTCAGCCCATTGTGCCCACCAACGCGGCCCGTCCATCGGCCAAAAGTGTTGAAAATCGCGGGCTGGTGGTGCAATTGCTGCAACCGCTCTACCACCAGGGCGAGTTCTTGGGCACGCTGGAGGGCGGTTTGCTACTCAACGGAAACCTGGCCTTGGTGGATCAAATCAATGACTTGATTTACTCCCCCAACACCTTGCTGGAAGGCTCAATTGGCACCACCACCATTTTTGTGGAAGACGTGCGTGTGGCCACCACAGTGCGCGCCGATGGGATTGCTCGTGCGTTGGGTACCCGCGTATCTGAGGAGGTTCGCCGAAGCGTGCTGGGGCGTGGCGAAATTTGGCTAGAGCGCGCCTACGTGGTCAGCGACTGGTATGTGGCCGCTTATGCTCCGCTGTTAAGCCCAGAGGGGGCGCGCATTGGTATGTTTTACGTGGGCTTTTTGGAAGAGCCTTACGCCAGTTTAAAAACCCAGCTTTTGTACCTGTTCTTGATTGCGGTGGGTGTGAGCATGTTTTTGGGTGCAGCCTTGGTGGTTCGGCTGACCTCGGGTATTTTTTATCCGCTTCGCCGCATGAATTACGTGATGAGTCGGCAAGAGGGCGGCGACACCGCAGCCAGGGTGGGCGACCTTCGCCGCCAGGACGAATTTGCAGATTTGGCCGAACATTTTGATGCACTGCTGGATCAACTTGAATCGCGTCGCCATGAACTTGAAAGCCTGAACACCGAGCTGGATGAGCGTGTTCGACAGCGCACCGCCGATCTTCAGGCCGCCAACCAAAAACTGCACCAAGCTGTGGAGCAATTGTTGGCTTCTGAAAAACTGGCGGTGATGGGTCAGCTTACCGCTGGCATAGCCCATGAGTTTAACAACCCCTTGGCCATCATGATGGGCCACTTGGATTTGATTCGAATTGCTTTAAGCGATCCCGAAAGTGCAAAAAACTTACGCCTGCTGGATGAACAAATACAACGCATGCGTAATATTGTGCAAAAGCTTTTGCAGTTTTGCAGACCCGATGAATATGCCTCATACACCGAGGCTCTGGATGTGAACGAAGTGGTGCAAGACAGTCTGTTTTTTGCCAAGGCAGAAATGGAGGCTGTTAATGCCCAGGTCGAGCTTGAATTACAGGCCCGCAACACCGTGCAGATCAGCAAAACAGAGTTACAACAGGTGATGGTGAACTTGCTGATCAACGCCGCTCACGCCTTGGAGGGCCACGATCGTAGAGCGGCTGCACTGATTCGCATTGAGTCTCGCGACCTTCAATTGCCCGATGGGCAGGACGCGGTGGGCATCCGGGTGATGAACAATGGTGACCCAATTCCCGAGCAACAATTGCGATTGATTTTCCGGATGTTTTACACCACAAAACAAGCCGGGCGTGGCACAGGACTGGGTTTGCCGGTATCACGCATGTTGTTGCAGCGATACGGTGGCGACCTCACCGCACGAAGCCCGATGTACCCCGAGGATCAGCCCGACCACGGTGCGTGTTTCGAGATTGTGTTGCGATGCAAGGCCAGACCCTCGGCTGATATTTTAAAAGAGTCCGCCCAGCAGCTTTTGCAAATGGAAAAAAAACTTTCTGAAGGAAATTGAAGTGCCCCAGGTATTTGGATTCGCCGGATTTTCTGGCGTGGGTAAAACCACATTGATTGAGCAACTGCTGCCTCTGTTGATCAGCCGGGGCGTGCGCGTGTCCGTGATTAAGCACGCCCACCACGATTTTGATATTGACCGGCCCGGCAAAGACTCCTACCGCCACCGCGAGGCTGGTGCTTATGAAGTGTTGATCACCGCGAACAAACGGTGGGTGTTAATGCACGAGCTTCGCGATGAGGAAGAGCCCACGCTCGAAGAGCAAATGACCCGGCTTTCGCCATGCGATTTGGTGATCGTTGAGGGGTTTAAGCGATCAAATATTCCTAAAATCGAAATTTGGCGGGAAGCCAACAAAAAACCAATGTTGCACCCGCAAGACCCCAACATCATCGCCGTGGCTTGCGATACCCCCTTGGATTGCGGCGCATTGCCATGCTTACCGTTAAACGACCCGCCTGCGATCGCGCAGTTTATTATGGACCGTTTTGTAAACCAGACCCAACGATGATTGCACTGGACGATTTGCTCAAACAAATTTGGCCACTGGCCAAACCCGTGGAGGAAACCGAGAGCCTGCCCTTGAACCAGGTTCATGGGCGAGTGTTGGCCAGCCCTGTGCTTGCCGGTTTGAATGTGCCTCAGCACGACAACAGCGGCATGGATGGCTATGCCTTGTGTGTGGCAGACCTTGCCAAGGCGCAAGCCGAAGGCCTGCCCGTGTCGCAACGCATACCCGCAGGGGCCAGCCCTGAGCCGCTGGTACCGGGCACCCTTGCCCGCATTTTTACCGGGGCGCCCATTCCGCCCGGAGCCGATGCGGTGGTGATGCAAGAAGACACGCAAGTATTAAGCAACGGCTTTGTGCGGCTTACCGGGGCAATTAACCCCGGTCAGTTTATTCGCAGGGCAGGGGAAGATATTGCGCATGGTCAGGTGGTGCTGGCCCAAGGCACCGTGCTTGGCGCGGTTCAAGTGGGGCTGCTGGCCTCGGTGGGGCAGGCTGTGGCCCAGGTTCGCCGCCCTCTGAGGGTGGGCGTGGTGGTCACCGGCAGTGAGCTTCAACATCCGGGTCAGCCCTTGCAGGCAGGGCAAATTTACAATTCCAACGAGTTTGTGTGGGTTGGCTTGTTAAAAGCCATGGGCGTCGAAGTGCACACCTTGGGCATCGTGCCAGACAATTTACAGGCCACATGCGATGCGTTTGCTTCGCTGGCTCACTGCGATGCAGTGATCAGCTCTGGCGGTGTTTCTGTGGGCGAAGAAGACCACGTAAAACCTGCCATTGAACGCGTGGGCTCACTGGACAGTTGGAAAGTGGCCATGAAACCTGGCAAGCCCCTGGCCTTTGGCCGTATTCATGGCGAGTTGGGCCATGTGTGCTGGTTTTTTGGATTGCCCGGCAACCCGGTGTCCAGTGCACTGGCATTTAAATTGGTGGCCAAGCCCTTTTTGGGTGTGTTGCAAGGCCGCCCCTTGGCCGATGTGGATTGGCGTGGCCGCATGGCCATGGCCACGGCCGGTTTTGAATGGACCAAGCCAGACACCCGGCGCGAGGAGTTTCTTCGCGTGAGGCTACAATACAAGCAAGGGGAGCCCACACTGGCTTTGCATGGCAACCAAAGCTCGGGCGTGCTTACCTCGCTGGATCAATCCACTGGCCTGGCGCGTTTGCAGGTGGGGCAGGTGGTTAAGCCGGGTGATCGCTTGAATTACATTTCTTATCGGGATTTGATGGCATGAGTATCAAGGTGCGTTTTTTTGCGAGCCTTAAAGAGCACATGGGCTGTGAAAGCCTGATCGTGGATGGGCCATTCGAGCCCGCGACAGTGGCTGGCTTGAGCGCGCATTTAAAACAAAGCCAACCTCAGTTCGCCAAAGCCTTGGCAGAGGTGGGCCGCGTGCGCGCTGCTGTAAATCATGACATGGCCGACGAGCACACCCTCGTTCCCGCTGGGGCTGAGGTGGCGTTCTTTCCACCGGTCACTGGAGGCTGAATGAAACGCAGCAAAGTGTTGGTGCAAGAGGCCGACTTTGACGTGTCGGAGTCTTTAAAGTGGATGCGCGAAGGTTTGCCTGAAATCGGCGCAGTGGCATGTTTTGTGGGCACCGTGCGCGACATGAATGACAACAGCGCAGTGCGCGGCATGACGCTTGAGCATTACCCGGGGATGACCGAAAAGGCTTTGCAGAACATTTTGACCGTGGCTGATCAGCGATTCGAGATTTCTTCTGCCATGATCATTCACCGTGTTGGACCGCTTCAGCCGGAGGACCAAATTGTTCTGGCCGCGGCCAGCAGCGCACACCGCCAGCAGGCTTTTCTCGCCTGCGAGTTCATCATGGACTACCTCAAAACCGAGGCGCCCTTCTGGAAAAAAGAGGACACCCCACAGGGCTCGCGTTGGGTGTCCGCCCGTGACAGCGACGACTCCGCCAAGTCCCGCTGGGAGCAATCCACTTGAGCATGGCGGGTTTTCTGGCCGTGTTTGTGGGGGCGGGGCTGGGGGGCGCTGCCCGTCACGCCATCAACCTGTGGTTGCCGCAACCAAGCTGGATTCCGGTGCTGGCGTCTACCCTGTTTGTGAACCTGCTGGGTGGTTTGTTGGCAGGCGTGTTGTATGCCGCGCTTGGCCCGGCGTGGCTGAAAACCCAACCGCTTGGCTTGTTTTTGATGACCGGCGTCTTGGGGGGGTTAACCACCTTTTCGGCCTTCACTGCCGAGGGTGCCACTCTGTTGGTGGAGCGGCCAGCCTTGGCGCTGCTGCAAGCAGCCTTGCATGTGCTGGGCTGTTTGGCGGCATTCTGGTTGGGCAGTCGGCTTTACATGGCTTGCGCAGCCCCATAAGCGCCCGCCCCAAGCCCAATTAATGTTGCTCCCAAGGCAAACCATGGAAGCGCCAGCCATTGAGGGTTGAGCGGCGGTGGTGATCGTCTTTATCGCCCTCAAATCCTTCCAGCACATTAATTGCAGCTTCAAAGCCGTGTTTTGCCGCCAGGGCGGCCGCATTGTGGGACCGTGCGCCACTTCGGCACAAAAAAAGCACAGGCTGGTGTTTTTCCACCCGTGCGGAGATGTCTTCTATAAACGTGGGGTTGCGAGTGCCTTCGGGATAGGTGCTCCATTCCACATGAAATGACCGGTCCTCAGAAAAAGTCACGCTGCCCACCCAGTCCATTTCTGCCTGAGTGCGGATGTCGATCAGCACCGCATTGTCATCCTCATTAAGCAATTGCCAAGCCTCGGGCGGGGTGAGCGCGCCCAGGTAGGGCAGGTCTTTGTCGATGGCGCGCTGGCGAGCCAATTCCAGTAGTTTGGCAACGGAGGGTTTCATGATGTGGGCTTGGTTTTTATAACAACGAATGCGCGTATTGTAATACAAGCACGTACGGTTTTATATGGGCTTTGTGATGCCCAATAATGGTGCGTAATGCCCCATTACGGTGCGTTCCATGTGCTGCACTGTTTCAGGGAATGGGTCTGCAAGCCGCATTAAACCGTAATTACAGGGTGGTACGGTGTTTGCTTTAAACCGTCACGTCGTTGACTGAAATAACCAGCGGTGACCCTTTTAATTCACGCGGACGTGGTATTGTTGCGCATGATTTGAACCGCCAGTTTCAGTCAGAAGTTTGTTAGATCACTATCCACCTCACGTATCAGGAGAGTTTCAATGGCGACCGCCCAAGATGTAATGAAGATGGTTGCGGAAAACGAGGTCAAGTTTGTTGACTTCCGCTTCACCGACACAAAAGGCAAAGAGCAGCACGTGTCTGTGCCCGTTTCAATGTTCGACGACGACAAGTTCGAGTCTGGCCACGCATTTGACGGTTCGTCCATCGCTGGCTGGAAAGGCATTGAAGCGTCCGACATGTTGTTGATGCCTGATCCCGACACCGCTCGCATGGATCCTTTCCGTGAAGAGCCCACCCTGATTCTGACTTGCGATGTGATCGAGCCAACCGATGGCAAGGGTTACGATCGCGACCCACGCTCTATCGCTCGCCGCGCCGAGGCTTATCTGAAAGCCTCTGGCCTGGGCGACACAGCTTACTTCGGTCCAGAACCCGAATTCTTTATTTTTGACAGCGTGACCTGGGACGACCAGATGTCCGGTTGTTTCTTCAAAATCAAGTCTGAAGAAGCCTCCTGGTCCACCGGCATTGACTATGAGCACGGCAACTTGGGCCACCGCCCAACCGTGAAGGGCGGATACTTCCCAGTGTCCCCAACCGATTCTTTCCAGGACATCCGTTCCGAAATGTGCCTGTTGCTGGAGCAGCAGGGCGTGCCCGTTGAAGTGCACCACCACGAAGTGGCCGGCGCAGGTCAAAACGAAATCGGCACCAAGTTTTCGACACTCACCAAGCGTGCTGACTGGACCCAAATCCTGAAGTACACCGTGTGGAACGTGGCCGCCAGCTATGGCAAAACAGCCACCTTCATGCCCAAGCCCATGTGGGGCGACAACGGTTCTGGCATGCACGTTCACCAGTCCATCTGGAAAGACGGCGTGAACCTGTTTGCAGGCAACGGCTACGCTGGTTTGTCTGATTTCGCCCTGTATTACATTGGCGGTATCATCAAGCACGCCCGCGCTCTGAACGCCATCACCAACCCCTCTACCAACTCTTACAAGCGTTTGGTGCCAGGGTTTGAGGCTCCAGTGAAGCTGGCTTACTCTGCCAAGAACCGTTCTGCCTCCATCCGCATTCCTCACGTGGCCAACCCCAAAGGTCGCCGCATTGAGGCCCGCTTCCCAGATCCCATGGCCAACCCATACTTGGCATTCTCTGCCCTGTTGATGGCCGGTCTGGACGGTGTTCAGAACAAGATTCATCCAGGTGAAGCCGCAACCAAGAACCTCTACGACCTGCCCCCAGAGGAAGACGCACTGGTACCCACCGTGTGTAGCAGCCTGGAGCAAGCCCTGGAGTGCCTGCAGAACGACAACGAGTTCCTGACTCGTGGTGGCGTGTTCAGCAAGGAAATGATCGACTCTTACATCGCCTTGAAGATGGAAGAAGTTCAGCGTTTCCGCATGACACCACACCCAATCGAGTACGACATGTACTACGGTCTGTAATTCGACCTGCGGTGAGTGGTTCAAAAACGGCCCTGCTTGCGGGGCCGTTTTTATTGGTCAACCGGTGTAACCCTAAAAGTATCACTCTCGCCTTCCAAGGGGAGGGTAGCTCACAGGGCTTGAAGTATCATCGTGGAATTGTTGACGTGTTCTGTTGGGTGCGAAGCATGATCCATGGCAAGTTCTTGAAACCCTTGTTGCCTGCCTGTTGCGCAGTGCTATTGGCTTTGGCCGACCCGGCGCTTGCCCGTGGCACCGAAATGTACGTGTGTACCGGCGCCGATGGGGTTAGAACCTATCAAAATTCTAGTTCGGGTGATGGCTGTGTGCCCTTAAACCTCAACCCAATCACGGTGGTGCCTGCGCCGGCGTCGCGCGCGTCTTCGGCCAATCGATCTGCCGAGCCCGGTGCTCTCGGGCAGGGCACTTCACGCATGGCCGCGCGCCAAGACCCGCGCCAAGCACTGGACTTTGATGCGCGCAACGATCGCATGAAGATTTTGCAGGAAGAGCTTCGCATTGAAGAAAGCAAGTTGAAGTCCCTGAAAGACGAGTATAAGAATGGGCAGCCCGAGCGCTTGGGCAGTGAAAAGAACTACCAAAAGTACCTTGATCGGGTGGCTCGCCTTGAGCAAGAGATCCTGATCACCAATGAAAACATCGAAATTTTAAAAACCGAGTTAATCAAGTTGTCGAACTAGCATGGGTTTTTTCAAGCAAAGCAGCAGTGGCAAAGGGGAGTCCTTGAACAGAGAGCGTTTTCAAGGCCTGGAGCTTTTAACCACGGCTGTGTTGGTCAGCGACAAGGATGGTTTGGTGGTGTATGCCAACCTGGCTGCGCAAACCCTGTTAGAAATTTCGCGGCGTGCGCTCAGCGGTCAGTCCATGCCCGAGTTTTTTGTAGAAAACAAAGCCTTCGCAGACTTTTTGCTGAAGTCCAAGGCCGATCCCTTCGGGGTTCAAAGACAGGTGTTTGAACTGGTGCGTTCCAGTGGGTCCACCGAGCATGTGCATGTCACGCTGTCCAGCCCCGAAGATGCCCGTGGCATGACCATCATGGAGCTTCGGGAAATTGAGCAGCAACTCAAGGTGGATCGCGAAGCGCGCATGCTCGACCAGTCCATCGCCAACAAAGAGCTGATTCGAAACCTGGCCCATGAAATCAAAAACCCGCTGGGTGGCATTCGAGGGGCTGCGCAGTTGCTGGAAGTGGAACTGCCTTCCCCCGACCTGAAAGAGTACACCCAGGTGGTCATCAAAGAATCTGACCGCCTGCAAACCCTGGTGGATCGGTTGCTGGCCCCGCATCGCCGCCCCCACATTGTGGCCATGATGAATATTCATGAGGTGCTCGAGCGGGTTCGCTCCGTTATTTTGGCCGAGCACCCCAAAGGTTTGCGCATTGTTCGCGATTACGACATTTCTATTCCCGAGTTTTTGGGCGACTTGGAGCAGCTCATTCAAACAGTGCTCAATATTGTGCGCAATGCCGCGCAGGCCTTGGGCCCTCAAATAACAGAAGGCAATGCGCAAATCACACTATGCACCAGAGTGGTGCGTAGGGTAACCTTAAACCGCAAGCAACACAGGCTGGCACTAGATTTGCAAGTAATCGACAACGGGCCTGGTATTCCGGCTGAAATCATGGAGCGAATTTTCTTTCCACTGGTTTCGGGGCGGGAAGGGGGCAGTGGTTTGGGCCTCACGCTGGCGCAAACATTCGTGCAACAACACGAAGGCATTATTGAATGCAGCTCCCAGCCAGGTAAAACAATATTTAAAGTGACATTGCCGATTCAGTCTGAGGCTACAGCGGGCTGAACGGTTTGAAGGAACCTCCGCTGATGCGTCCAATTTGGGTTGTTGATGATGACCACTCCATTCGCTGGGTTTTGCAAAAAGCCATTTCCCGCGAAGGCATTCCATGTGAAATCTTTTCCTCCGCCTCCGAGGTGCTAAGCCGCCTGAAGGACGAAGTGCCGCAGGTGCTGGTTTCTGATATTCGCATGCCCGGCCAAAGTGGTCTGGAGCTGCTGTCCAAAGTTCGGGACCACCACCCTGATTTGCCAGTCATCATCATGACGGCCTATTCTGACCTTGACAGCGCCGTGTCTGCCTTTCAGGGTGGGGCATTTGAATACCTGCCCAAGCCGTTTGACATCGAGAAGGCTGTTGAACTGATTTTGCGCGCTGTGCGCGAGTCTCAAACCGAAGAGTTGGTGGATGAGCCCGATTTAACGGCCCCTGAAATTCTGGGCCAGGCACCCGCCATGCAAGAGGTGTTTCGCGCCATCGGTCGTTTGTCGCAGTCCAATGTCACGGTGTTGATCACAGGCGAATCGGGAGCTGGTAAAGAATTGGTGGCCCGTGCTTTGCATCGTCACAGCCCGAGGGCCAAACAGCCTTTTATTGCGTTGAACACCGCGGCCATTCCCAAAGATTTGTTGGAGTCTGAGTTGTTTGGTCACGAGCGTGGGTCCTTTACTGGTGCCCAGGCCCAGCGGCGTGGTCGCTTTGAGCAGGCCGAGGGTGGCACCCTGTTTCTGGATGAAATTGGTGACATGCCCGCTGAGTTGCAAACCCGTTTGCTGCGGGTACTGTCAGACGGGCATTTCTACCGCGTGGGGGGGCAGCAGCCCATCAAAGCCAACGTGAGGGTGATCGCCGCCACCCATCAAAACCTCGATGAACGCGTTAAACAGGGCCTGTTCCGTGAAGACCTTTATCACCGGCTCAATGTGATTCGCCTGCGTTTGCCACCTTTGCGCGAGCGGCCCGAGGATATTCCTTTGTTGGCTCGGCATTTTTTGGCGGCTTCAGCGCGTGAATTGGGCACCGAGACCAAACGATTGTCTGAATCTGCTTTGCGTTTGCTGAGCGAATTCCCTTTCCCCGGCAATGTGCGCCAGCTTGAGAACGTGTGCCGCTGGATCACGGTAATGGCCCCAGCCCAATTGGTGGAAGCGCGCGACCTGCCGCCTGAGCTAAAAGCCGGGCAGGGAGGGGCAGCCCTGCACCCGGAAATCGCAAGCCATGCGGCGCCAGGGGGCACCACGCCTGTTCACGAATTGCCTCACCTCGCAGCCGAGCCCCCTGCGTGGCCGCAGGCCCAACGTGGCATGTCAGACCCCGACCTGCCTATGCAGGGATTTACCCCGCCGCCAGCCTCTGTACAGCCTGGTGCCCCTGCGGGTTTGAGCCACAGCAGTTGGCTCGAGTTGTTGTTTGCAGAAGCAGAAAAGGCGCTGGAGTCTGGGCGCCCCGATGTGATGGATAGCCTGACCGCCCAGTTTGAGACAGTGGTTATTCAGGCCGCCTTGAAAGCCACCCATGGCAAGCGCATTGAAGCGGCACAGCGCTTGGGTATTGGGCGCAATACCATTACCCGCAAAATTCAAGACCTTCACATCGACGTCAAAGATCTCGACTAAGCATAAAAAAAGCCCCCACAGCGCAAGCTGTGAGGGCCGTCAGAATGCAGGGCATTCAGGCTGGGCCTGGCCCTGCGACCCCTATCCGTTCTTTACCTGGAACTTCTTCAAGATGTTCGACAGGTCTGTGGCCACGCCCTTCAAGCCTGCCACAGCATTGGCAGCGCGTCGCGCCATGTCCAAATTGCCTTCGGACAATTGGGCCACCACCTCAACTTGGTGCCCAATGCTCTCTGAAGCCTGGTTTTGTTCCAGCAGCGCGGCGTGAATGCTTTCGACTGAACGAGCCACCGCCGAGGAGTCGGTGGTGATCTGGCTCATGGCATGGCCTGCGCTTTCCACCAGTTCTACGCCTTTGCGCACGCTGGCCACGGCCATGTCCATGTTGTTCACGGCCACGTTGGAGCTGTTCTGGATGGCCTCAATCATGCCGTGAATATCGTCAGTGGACTGGCGGGTGCGTTCAGCCAGTTTACGTACTTCGTCAGCCACAACCGAGAAGCCTCGGCCTTGCTCGCCTGCTCGAGCAGCTTCGATGGCAGCGTTCAGTGCCAGCAAGTTGGTTTGTTCGGCAATGCCTTTAATAATCAGGGCAATTTCTGAAATGGCGCGAGACTGCTCGCCCAACTGTTGAATCACGCTGGCCGTGCCCTGCACATTCTCAGAGATGTGTTGCATCTGCTGCTGGGCCGAATTGATGGCCTGCAAGCCACTGTCTGCCAGATTGCGGGCTTTGTTGCTGACGTCTTTGGCCTCTGTGGCCGATTCGCCCACACTGCCAATCGAAGACGACATCTCTTCAACTGCAGCGGCCATGCCCGATGCTGCATCGCTGCCCTGGGCTGCGCCCTTGTTCAGGTCTTCGCTGGTTTGAACCAGGTCCTCTGAGGCGAACTGCACTTGGTCAGTGCTGCGTTTTACAGCTCCCAAGGCTTGCTCCATGCTTTCGGCCATGCGGTTCATGCTGCGCGCCAGCAGGCTGATTTCGTTTTTGGTGGGTGTGTTGCCCATGGTCACATCGTCTTCAGCGCGGGCTGTCATGTCGCCATTGCCCAGGCGAAGGGCCAGGGCGGTCAGGCCCTTGGTGGAGCCTGTCAGTTTTGCAGTAACCCAGAACAACACCAGGGCAATCACGCCGGTAGCAATCAGGCCCATCACCACCATGATGCTGGTCATGGTGTAGATGGTGGCAAACATTTCAGATTTTAAAGCCGGTGCAATCACTGTGGCACCGCCCCATTGGGGCACTTTGCTGAAGGCCACAAACTCGTTGCGTGTGTTGTTTGTGGCGGGGTCGGTCCAGGTAATTTGAGTGATCCCGGTGTCTTTTTGGGTGATGGTGTCCAGCAAGGCTTGAAGTTCGGGTTGGGATGCGGCCAATTCTTTGAATTCCTCACCCTTCAGTTGGGGGTGAATCATCACCTTGCCCGCATTGGCGCCTGCGGTGTAAATCACATAGGGAATGCCGGTCTCGCCAATTCGTGTGTTCAGTACGGCGTCTTTGACATCGTTGAACAATCCGCTCATGTCAAAGCCGATAAAAAGCACCATGTCCTGACCGTTGGTGCTCTTGATGGGCAGGTATTTGGACATGTAGCGGGTGCCAAACAGCAGGGCTTCGCCGATGTAGGTTTCGCCTTTGATCAACCTGGCATAGCTGGGGTGGGCACGGTCCAATTTGGTGCCCACGGCACGGTCGCCGTTTTCTTTTTTCAGGCTGGTGGAAATTCGAAGGTAATCGTCGCCCACGCGTACAAACACTGTGGCGATGCCGCCGGTCATTCGCGTAAAGTCATCTACCAGGTTGAAATTGCCTGTGATGAAGTTACCCTCCAGCGTGACCATGGGGCCAGACACTTTGTCGGTCACCGAAATCTCTTGGCTGTGATCAACCAGCAGTTCACCCTTGAACTGCTTCTCAAACAGGTCAGCCAGGCGTGTGGCTGAGTCTTCAGAGAGCTTGTAGGCTATGGCCATGGTTTCTTGCAGACCCTCAGCCTGATTGGAGACTGCACGTTCTGTGCGGGCGGTGGCTGCGTTAAATGTGTAAGCGGCGGTGATGCCCACCAGGCTTAAAACGATTAAGCCCACCAAGCATGCGCTGGTAAAGCTGATTTGTTTGGAGAGGGGAAGCGTCTTCAGGTTCATGGTGCGACTGAGGATGGAATGAACGATCCCCCAATGCTCCCATTGTTGCCCCATCTTCAATTGTTGAATTAAAGGGGTAATTACCCCACTTAAGGGTGAGGTTGATGCTCCAAAAGCCCCGCCCCACCTACTTTTTGAGGGGGGGAGGCTGTAATTACTTCAGCTTGATTGTGGCGATTGCTGGCGCATGGTCGGAGGGTTTTTCCCATTTGCGTGGTGCACGGTCGATCACGCTGGCCGTGCAGTGCTCGGCAAGGGCTTTGGAGAGCAACACATGGTCGATGCGCAGGCCTTTGTTCTTCTGGAAACCCAGCATGCGGTAATCCCACCAAGAAAAAGTTTTTTCGGGTTGGGCAAACAGCCTGAAGCTGTCGACCAAGCCAAGACTGAGCAGCTTGGCGAAGCGAGAGCGTTCATCCTCAGAGCACAGCACCTGACCGGCCCAAGCAGCTGGGTCGTGCACATCCCGATCGTCGGGTGCAATGTTGTAGTCGCCCACCAAAGCGAGCTTGGGGTATTGCTTTACCCACTTTTCGCAATCGGCCAGCAGGGCATCCAGCCAGGCTTTTTTGTATTCGAATTTATCGGAGCCCACTTCTGAACCATTGACCACGTAGGCGCTGATAAACCGAAGATCTCCAAATGTGGCTCCAATCACTCGTTTTTGCTCATCAGGATAACTGGGCAGGTTCACTAACACGTCGGTGGGTGCTGGCATGCTGGCCAGTTTGTACAAAATGGCCACGCCGTTGTAGGTTTTTTGGCCCGCAAACACCGCGCCATAGCCAGCAGCCTGGATCTCAGCCAAAGGAAACGCGTCATCGGTGAGCTTGAGCTCTTGAAGGCCCAGCAGGTCCACTGGCTTGCTTTGCAGCCATTGCAGAAGGTGCGGCAGGCGCACCTTCAGTGAGTTGACATTCCAGCTTGCAAGTTCGATGGTATTGCTCATGCAGTGCCTTTAAGCTGCTTGGCGCTGGTCGACCATGCCGGTGTGGCGCAGCAGGGCTTCCATGCTGGGCTCGCGACCACGGAAGGCCTTGAACGACTCTGCCGCAGGGCGGCTACCACCCACCGATAAAATTTCGTCCAAGAACTTCTTGCCAGTGTCAGCATTGACCACACCGGTTTCCTCAAACATGGCAAAGGCATCCGCAGACAGCACTTCGGCCCATTTGTAGCTGTAATAGCCCGCCGCGTACCCACCTGCAAAAATATGGCTAAACGAGTTCGCAAAGCGGTTGTATGCCGGGGGAACCACCACGGCCACTTCCTGGCGAACCGTGTTGAGCAATTCCAAAATGGTTTGTTCGCCATGGGGATCAAATTGTGTGTGCACCAGCATATCGAACAGCGAAAACTCAATTTGACGCAGGGTTTGCAGACCGCTTTGGAAGTTTTTGGCCGCCACCATTTTGTCGAACAGGGCCTTGGGCATGGGTTCGCCGGTGTCTTCATGCGCGGTCAGTGACTCAACCACGCTCCACTCCCAGGCGAAGTTTTCCATGAATTGCGAGGGCAATTCTACGGCATCCCATTCCACACCGTTGATGCCAGCCACGTCGAGTTCGTCCACACGGGTGAGCATGTGGTGTATGCCATGACCAAACTCGTGGAACAGGGTTTGCACATCGTCATGTGAAAGCTGCGCCTTCTTGCCCGCAGCCGGCTTGGTGTAGTTGCAAGTGAGGTAAGCCACGGGCGTTTGCACGCCTTGCCCGGTGCGTTTGCGCCCACGAGCGTCGTCCATCCAGGCACCACTGCGCTTGCTGGCGCGCGCGTAGGGGTCCAGATAAAAATGCGCTATGGCCTGACCGTCTTTTTGCACTTCAAAGAAGCGCACATCGGGGTGCCAGGTGTCGGCCTGGGCTTTCACGATGCTCACGCTGAACAGTTTCTCTGTGAGCTTAAAGAGACCTTCCAGCACACGATCTTCTTGAAAATACTGCCGAACTTCCAGGTCGCTGAAGGCGTATTTTTGCTCTTTCAATTTTTCAGAGGCGTAGCTCATGTCCCAGCTTTGCAGCTCATCAAGCCCCAACTCGGCTTTGGCAAACGCACGCAATTCATCCAGATCGCGTTGGGCAAACGGCTTGGCTTTGGCCGCCAGCTCGCGCAAAAAGCTCACCACCTGATCTGTGCTTTCGGCCATTTTGGGCACCAGGCTGAGCTCACCAAAATTGTTGTAACCCAGCATGCGGGCCTCTTCCAGGCGAAGCTGAAGCAATTCCCGAATAAGGCCAGTGTTGTCCAGTTCGGCTGGGCCGAATTCCGATGCGCGCTTGGCGTACGCTTCGTAGAGCTGCTCGCGCAACTCGCGTTTGTGGGCATACTGAAGCACAGGGAAGTAGGATGGAAATTGCAATGTAAATTTGTAGCCGGTTTTGCCTTCGCTCTTGGCGAGCTCTTCGGCCGCTTGCAAGGCGTAGGCGGGCAGGCCGTCCAGATCGGCTTTGTTGGTTACCAGCAATTCATAGGCGTTGGTGGCGTCCAGCACGTTCTCGGAGAATTTTGCGGTGATGGCTGCTTGCCTGTCCTGAATTTCGGCATACCGCGGTTTTTGTTCGGCAGGCAGTTCGGCTCCACCGAGCTTAAAACCCCGAATCGAATTGGCCAGCACTTTTTTGCGCGCGGGCGAAAATGTTTTGGCGGCTTCGCTGGCCTCGATGGCCTTGTAAATGGCGTAGAGGCGTTCGTCTTGCCCAATGGCCGTCCAGAACTCGGTGATCTTGGGCAAGCATGCGTTGTAGGCGGCCCGAAGTGCCTCGGTGTCGGCCACGGAGTGCAAATGACCAACCACACCCCAGGCACGGCTCAGTTGTTCACAGGCTTCATCCAGCGGTGCCAGTGTGGACTCCCATGTGGCCTGTTCGGGCGGCGTCGTGGCGGTGTTCTCTAGGGCCGTTTTGGCGCGGGCGAGCAGCGCATCGATCGCAGGCTCTACGTGCTCGGTGCGAATGTCTGCAAAGCGTGGCAGGCCCGAAAAGTCCATCAATGGGTTGGTGCTGGGGGTGACTTGCATGTTACTCATGGGTGTTTGCTTCCTTTGCGTCTTTGCGCGGGGGCGAGGTCTTTAAAGACCGCGCTCCACCGCTTCAATCGTGTTTTGCAACAACATGGTGATGGTCATGGGCCCCACACCGCCGGGTACTGGTGTAATCCAACCCGCCACGGATTTGGCTGACTCAAAGTCCACATCACCACACAGCTTGCCATCGGGCAGGCGGTTAATACCCACATCGATGACCACGGCACCCGGCTTGATCATGTCGCCGGTGATCATGTTGGGGCGCCCCACCGCCACCACCAGCACGTCTGCCCGTTGGCAGTGCGCTTTGAGGTCTTTGGTTTTGCTGTTGCACAAGGTGACGGTGGCACCTTGCTGCAAAAGCAGCATGGCTTGGGGCTTGCCCACAATATTGCTTGCACCAATTACGACAGCTTCGGCACCGCGCAGTTCAATGCCAGTGAGTTCTAGCATTTTCATCACGCCGTAAGGTGTGCAAGGGCGAAACAGGGGTTTGCCAGTCATCAGCAGCCCCGCATTGCTCACGTGGAAACCGTCCACGTCTTTCTCGGGGGCGATGGATTCAATCACCAAGTGCGAATCCAGATGCTTGGGTAGCGGCAACTGCACCAAGATGCCGTGAATACTCGGGTCTTTGTTGAGCTGGTCGATCAAGCCGAGCAATTGCTCTTGCGAGGTGTTGTCGGCCAATCTGTGCATTTCGGATTTGAAGCCAGCATTTTTGCAGGCTTGCACCTTGTTGCGCACATACACCTGCGAGGCGGGGTCTTCACCAACCAGCACCACGGCCAGACCGGGCTGATGTCCTTGGGCTGTGAGTTCGGCTGCGCGCTGGGCAATGGTTTCGCGAATGGAGGCAGCCAGTTCGGTGCCGCTGATGATTTGTGCTGACATGTGCGATGTGTGTTGATGATTTGTAAAACTGAGAGGCCCCTGCAATCTTGCGCACGGGCCATGGCGTTGGGCAATTAAGGCTGGGCCAGTTCCGGTGACTTGCGTAGAGCAATTTTAAGCAGGTCGGCCACTGTGGCCACTTGCAGTTTGTCCATGATATTGGCCCGGTGGGCCTCCACGGTTTTGATGCTGATGTTTAGGTCGTCTGCAATTTGCTTGTTCAAGCGGCCAGACACAATGCGTTCGAGCACCTGGAGTTCACGGGTGGTCAGCTTGGAATACAAGCGGTTGATTTGCTCATCCACCTTGGAGGATTCGGCCAATTCGCGCGCGCGCGCCATGTGCTGTTGAAGAAGCTCCTTGATTTTGGCCTCGTCAAACGGTTTTTCAAGAAAGTCTACAGCGCCGTTTTTCATGGTTTCCACGGCCATGGTGACATCGCCGTGACCGGTGATAAACACGATGGGCACCGGGATGCCTTTTTCATTGAGGGTTTTTTGAACCTCAAGACCCGATAATTTGGGCATGCGAATATCGAGCAGCAGTACACAGGTTTGGGGCCATTGCAGTTGGTCCAAAAACGCAACTGGGTCTTCGAAGCTTTTGACCTGGTAGCCCTCGGTTTCGATGAGCCACTGCAGCGAGTCACGCACCGCCTCATCGTCATCGACAATGTAGACGGTTTCCGGGGGTTCGACCGTGCGGTTTTGGGTATGCAACATAAGACGCTTTCCTAACAGGTGGGTTGACTCAGGCGGGCACTGGTTCGTCAGCCAGGGGCAGTGTAAATTTGAACACGCTGCCCTCGGGTGCTGCAGGCTCTACCCACAATTGGCCCTGATGATACTCAATAATAGTACGACAGATGTTCAGGCCCATGCCCATTCCATCTGATTTGGTGGTGAAAAACGACTCGAACAAACGTTCCCGAATGTCTTCAGGCACACCCGTGCCATGGTCACGCACTTCCACCATGGCGAATTGGGCAGACTGGCTGACGCGAATCTCAATTCGCCGTTGATCCCCGGGTAGGTGGCTCATGGCCTCGAAGCCGTTTTTGATCAGATTCATCAACACCTGCTCAATCAGCACAGGGTCGGCCAGGACCGACAAGGTGGCGTCTGGAATGGCCATTTCAATGCGCGCCGATTGGTGTTTTGCATCCAGTTGAGAAAAGCCGATGGCATCCTCGATGATTTTGCCAATGGGGCAGGGGCCACGTTTGGGCTCCTGCTGCTTCACAAACTCGCGAATGCGGCGAATCACATCCCCTGCGCGTTGCGCTTGAACGTTGACCTTCTCAAGCACCGGGAGCAATTCCTCAGGACGAACCTTGCCCGACTTCAGGCGGGTCACACTGCCCATGTTGTAATTTGAAATGGCCGCCAACGGTTGGTTGATTTCGTGGGCCAGCGACGACGCCAATTCGCCCAAGGTGATCAAGCGCGAGGTAAACTGCAGTTTTTCTTGCTGCTGGCGACTCATGTTTTCCACTTCTTTGCGCTGGGTGATGTCGGTGGCCACTTGCATGATCACCATGGCGCCATCCACCCAAGAAATTGATCGCCGGCGAATTTCGTACCAGCGGGCCGACACGGGGCTGAGCCACTCAAAAGGTTCAAACTGATTGTCGCGGTGGCGTCTGTTTTTGGGTAGCTTGGGTGGGGAGGCATGACCAAACCATTCCCGGTGCAGCCGGTTCACAAAAATAAACTCGTCTTCCCGGGCGTCTGGCCCCTGCACGCACACAGCCGCGTCCAGTTCTTCCAGAATGCGTACAAAACGTCGATGAGCGGCTGCCAACTCGTCTCGCACACGTCGCGGCTCGGTGATGTCGGTCATGGAGGTCATCCAGCCGCTTTGCTTGCCCTCGCTGTCCACCAATGGCGACACATACATGCGGGCATCAAACACGCTGCCATCGCGCCGGCGAACCTGAACCTCAATGCCTTTTTGAGGCGCATTGCCACTCAAAATAAGGTCAAGGTTGGTCTGCTGTTCTTCGTAAGAGCGGTCGGGCCAATAGGGAAAAGGTGGGGTCATGCCCACCAGTTCGGATTCTTTAAAGCCGGTCAT
>NZ_CAXQZX010000108.1:0-10108 GCF_964228395.1 Limnobacter sp. | reverse complement strand
GCAAAACTACGGGGTGTATTTGTCGATCCCAATCGTGGCCGCCATATTGGGCTACGTCACAAAAATTGCAGCGGTAAAAATGATGTTCTACCCCATGAAGTTTATGGGGATTCGGCCATTTTTTGGCTGGCAAGGCATTGTGCCCCGCAACGCAGAGCGCATGGCCAGCATCGCAGTCGACACCATCACCACCAAGCTGGTGTCGGTTAACGAGGTGGTGGGCAAGCTTGACTCCGAACGCTTGGGCCGCGAGTTGGAAGGCCCGGCCATGGAGGTGATTGAGACCATCATCCGCGAAGTGATGTCCAAGCACCAGCCCCGCCTTTGGGAAAGCCTGCCAAACTTTGCACAGAAAAAGCTCATCGACCGAGTCAAGAAAGACGTGCCTGGGGTCATTGCCGGTGTGATGGACGACATCAAGGGCAATATTGATGAAATTCTTGATCTGAAAGCCTTGGTGATTCGCATCCTGATGAAGGACAAGCACCTGCTAAACCGCATCTTTCAGGAAGTTGGGCGCGACGAATTCAAGTTCTTTGGCGTGTCTGGCCTGTACTTCGGCTTCATGATTGGCTTGGTGCAAATGGTGCTGTGGGTTCTCTTAAAAGAACCATGGATTTTGCCCGTGTTTGGTTTTTTGGTTGGCTTTATTTCTGACTGGATTGCGCTGAACATTTTGTTTGAGCCCAAAAAGCCCATTCCATTTGGCTCGTACACCATTCAAGGCTTGTTCCTGAAGCGCCAAAAAAAGGTTGCGGCAGACTACGCCCGTATTATTGCAACCGACATTTTGACCCCACAAACCATTATTGGCGAAATGGTGGCCGGGCCCTTGTCAGAGCGGGTTCAAAAAATGGTGGATGAGCGCGTGCGCGAGATGGTGGACAGCAAGGCCAGCATTGTGAAGCCCTTCGTGGTCATGGCCGTGGGTGCAGAAACCTTCCAGCGCATGAAGCAAGACACCTCCGAGATGCTCATGGCGCGCCTGCATGACGTGATCATGCACGCCGAAAGCTATGTTCAAACCTCGCTGGACATTGAGAACGTGGTGGGCCGCAAGATGCAGGCCATGACCCCACTCGAATTTGAGGGCCTGCTTCGCCCCGTGTTCAAACAGGAAGAATGGATTTTGATTATGACCGGCGCCATTTTGGGTGGCCTGGTGGGTGAGGGTCAGTTGATGGTGATGATCCACCTGGGCATTATTTAAAGGCGTTTAAATGCAGCATTAAAAAAGCCGCCTCATGCAAGGCGGCTTTTTTTATTGGCGCGCAATGTGCGGCCCTTCAGGCTTTTAACTTTCTTGATTAACCCGGGCTTTGGCAAGGTTGGGGCTTTCCCGGCCAGACTCCACAAACTCAACAAATTCTGACACGCAATTGGCCACCCATTCTGCATGGCTTTTAACCACCCAGTGGCTGGCATCCACATCGCGACGCCAAATGTTTTGAGCATACGGGTAGCACGACTCAACCATGGCTGGGGTTACAAATTTGTCTTTGGTGGGCACCAGCAACTGAACCGGCACATCGGTTTGTCGAAGACGCGGGTTGCTGACCCTTGGAATAATGTTGGCCCGGTACAGGTTGATTCCATTGACCCCATCACGCCGCTGGGTTGGGTTTTCCTCAACCTCTTGCCCTTCCATCCGCTTTAAGATGCCTGGCCAGGCCTTATCCAAACCCATTTTCCAGGCCGAAGGCGCCAAAAATGGCAACTGAAATGCATACACAGACCAAGAACTGGCCGCCTGCCCAGCCACTTCGGCCAATGCTTTCATTTTGCCAGACGCCATGTTGTTACGAATCCAAAGACCGATGTGGTCCAGGCACGGCCCAGAAATGCTGGTGTAGCTGGCGATGCGCGGTTTCATGCGATGGTCGGTCACGCTTTCCCAGGTTTGAATGGAACCCCAATCGTGCGCGAGCAAATGCACAGGTTGCGTTGGGCACACAGCGCGCATCACAGCCTGAAGGTCTTCGGACAATTTGTTTAAAGAATAGTCCCACATCCAGGCAGGCTCGGTGGACCGCCCGCAGCCACGCACATCGTAGGTGACCACATGGAAGTGATGTTGAAGAATGTCCACCACGGGATCCCACACAGGGCTGGAATCCGGATAGCCGTGAATCAAAATAATGGTGGGGTTGTGTGGCTCTCCGTATGCGGTGACGGCCAACTCGACGTCGCCAGAATTCACCGTGGTTTCAGAGCTTAGCTTTTGCTGCGGGATGTTTGTCTCGGTCATTGAGGTGGGCCCTGTTTGTATGTATTTTTTATTAATCAACTTCCACTGCGTCTGTCTTTATAACCCTCAAAGCTGCCTAAGCACACCCTTTCAACTAGAGGGTCTGCTCCAATGGGCCAGGCATTTTTGGACTGCTGCAGACCAAATAAGCAAATAACTAAAAAATAGAACAACTTAGAGCGTTTTTTGGTGCGGTGCGCTATCATGAGCGCGATTGTATTTCAAAGAGATAGTGCAACAGACATGTCAAACCTGATCCAAGAACAAGTCACAGAAGTCCACCACTGGAACGACACCCTGTTTAGCTTCAAGACCACGCGCAGCCCTGGCTTGCGCTTTCACAACGGTCACTTTGTGATGATTGGCCTGGAAGTTGAAGGCAAGCCTTTGTTGCGCGCATACAGTATTGCAAGCGCCAACTATGAAGAGCACCTTGAGTTTTTTAGCATCAAGGTGCCCGATGGTAAATTGACCTCGCGCCTGCAACACCTCAAGGTTGGCGATTCTGTGTTGGTGAGCAAAAAGCCCACCGGCACACTGGTTTTAGACGACCTTAAGCCCGGCAAAAACCTGTTTATGTTTGGCACAGGCACGGGGCTGGCGCCTTTCATGAGCCTGATCAAAGATCCGGAAGTGTACGAGCGCTTTGAAAAAGTGGTGCTGGTGCACGGCGTGCGTTATGTCAACGAACTGGCCTACAGCGAGTACATCAGCGAAGAGCTGCCCAACAACGAGTTCTTTGGCGACATGGTCAAAGACAAGCTGATTTATTACCCCACAGTGACCCGCGAAGAGTTTAAAAACGTGGGGCGCATTACCACGCTGCTGGAAAACGGCGAACTGTGCAAAGACGTGGGCCTGCCGCCACTCAACCCCGAAACCGACCGAGCCATGATCTGCGGTAGCCCCAGCATGTTGGCCGACATTCGTGCCATTTTGGATGCCCGTGGCTTCGTGGTGTCTCCTGGCGTAGGCGAGCCTGGCGACTATGTGTTTGAGCGTGCCTTTGTAGAAAAATAAGCGGCGACTGCCCTATCAAAAAAGCCCGACCTGGTGTCGGGCTTTTTTATTGGTTTGGTGCAGGGCGTGGAATTAACCCTGCTTTTGCTCCAAGGCCAACTCCTCGAGCAAAGCCTTTGCCTGACGCATGCTGTCCATGGCTGCAGGAAACCCACAGTACACACTGCCATGAATGATCAATTCACGCAGTTCCTCCGGTGTTACCCCATTGTTCAAGGCGCCACGCATGTGCAACTTCAACTCGTTGGGGCGGTTTAAAGCAATCAGCATCGACACGGTGGCGATGCTACGCAACTTGGGCTCCAAAGCCTTGCGTGTCCACACCGTGCCCCAGGCGTGGGCGGTCACAATGTCTTGCAGCGGTGCAGCAAAATCGTTGGGATCGGCCACGGCCTTGTTGACGTAGTCGGCACCCAGCACCTGGGTGCGCATGGCACGCCCGGCCTCATAATTGTGGGGCTTGTCACTTGCCATACTTTTCACCAATTTTTTCAATAAAACGGTCCACGAGCCCTTCGAACATGGTCTTGATGAAGCCCGGCGTGGCCGCCTTCAACAACATGGGTACCTTGATTTCGCGAAGCTCGCCCTGGATGGACACGTCCACCAGCACTTTGCCCGATTTGTCAGTAAAACCAAATGATCCCGACAGACTGGCGTTGCCAATGCCCTCTTTGGCTTTGAAAGTGATCAGGCCCTTGCTTTTGTCCACCTCATAGGTGGCCGCATAGTGCACAGCGTGCGAAACCCCCATGGCGCCAATGGGTTTGAGCTTCCATTCGAAGGTGTTGGGGCCGATTTTGCTCAGGCTCTCCAGCTTGGGAAAAATCGAAATCAAAGGCTCGATGGCTTCCAGATCGGCCGCCAAAGCGCTGTAGGCCACGTCAACAGTGGCTTGTTTGCTCAAGGACAATTTGCTGTCCATTCTTTTCTCCTTCAAGTGAATGCCTTGTAACCCCCTGGGGTACACTGGGCGCTGATTACGAATTAACGAATTATACTCATGAGTAACATCCCGTCAGACCCTCTTCGTAAAATCAAAGCCCTCTCTGACGCTTTGGAACACAATACCTTCAAAACAAGCACAGATTTGATCAGTGCATTCCGCCAAGAAAAAGATTTGCTGGCTGAGCTGCCAGCCGTGTTTGAAGGCGCACTGGAAAGCATTCTGGAACGCTTGGAAAGCACGGCCATGTTCACCGAGGAAAGCTGCTCGTTTAGCCAAAGCGACATGGTGGCCGCTCTCACCGTGTGGCTGGACAAAGCAAGGTCGTATCTTGAAAAGCAGATGGGCATTCAGTGAGAATGCCCAAGCCGTAGCCGGGTTCACTGCGCTGGCGTGGTACACAGATCCAGAATGAGTGCATCCAGTTTGTCGAAGGCCACAGGCTTGGTGAGGTGCATGTTCATGCCCGCCTGGATCGAGGCCGCAATGTTTTGGTCATCAGACAAACCCGACAAGGCGCATATGGTGCTGCCACAGGAAGCCGCAGACAAATCGGCCCGGATTCGACGGGTGGCCTCATGCCCGTCCACATCGGGCATGTCAATGTCCATGAGCACCAGGTCGTATCGCTTGGCCTGGCACATTTCCACCGCCGCCACACCACCGGTGGCTTGGTCAACCCGGTGGCCGCGTTTGCCCAGGTAACGATCCAAAAGTTTGATGTTCATGGGGTGGTCATCCACCACCAGGATGTCCAAGGGTTTGATTTCTGCCCCACCCGCCTTTTCTGCAGCCTTGGTAGCCGGCATGCTGGCAGGCGCTACCGGCAAATTCAGGCTGATGGTGAACACCGAACCAATTTCAAATTCCGAGGCCACATCGATTCGCCCCCCCATCAGTTCCACCAAACCCTTACAAATGGCAAGCCCCAAGCCAGTGCCACCAAATTGACGATTGATGCTGCGATCGGCTTGGGTGAAGCGGGTAAAAATTCGAGCCAATTGATCGGGCTTCATGCCAATTCCGCTGTCGGCCACCTCGATGAAAACCTCCACCCTCCCCCGCGCAGGTTCAGACTTGATGATGCGGGCCCGCACATAGCCTTCGTTGGTGAACTTGATGGCATTGGACAGCAGGTTTTGAATGATTTGACGCAGCCGGTTAACATCCCCGAGCACAAACAGGGGTTGGCGGTCTGGCTCAATGAGCAGCGAGTAATCCAATTGTTTGGCCTTGGCCAAATTGGCATTCAAGCCGTGCACCTGGGTGATGAGTTCACAAAGATCAAAGCGTTCACGCTCAAGCTTCAGGCCATTGGCCTGTATTCTTGAATATTCAAGTACATCACTAAGAATAACGTGCAAGCTATTGGCCGCACTAGAAATATTTCCAAGATCCGTCTTTTGGGCCCCTTCTTCAAGTTGTTCCCCAAGAAGTTTTGCGAAGCCTATGATTGCATTCAAAGGTGTACGCAATTCGTGGCTGATTGTCGCCAAAAATTCAGCCTTGGCTCGATCTGCCGATTCGGCCTCTTCTTTGGCCCGCACCAGGTCTGAAACCTCCAGAAAAACCGCATGCACATACACACCCTGAGGCTTGGCTTCACGCTGCAAGGTGACCTGAAAGTGCTGCTTTGCAACCCCGAACTGCGCCAGGGTTGAAAACAAACCGGACTCCTTGTTGGGGAAAGCCTCGGCGCGACCAAACATGGCCCGCAACATGACGTGGTGAACCGGATCCACTTGCTCGAGCAACACCTGCCAATTGCGCAAAAAGTCGTCTCGGGTAAAACGAAAAAACCGCTCAATCGACTGGTCCACGTTTTTAACGTCCAGCCGACCGGTTGCGTCCACCAGGAATTCGGTGACAAAGCCGTTCAGACACCCCTCGATGTTCAGCAAGCGATGCCGCTCAGAGTCGTAGGCTTGAAGCAGAAGTTGATTTTCGCGCTGCAAACGGTCGAACTCGGAGGCCAGGGTGTGGCTAAGCCGACCAAGCGATGCGCCGGGTGGCAAGGAGGGGCCTGCCGGCCCACTGGCCGCCACCAATGTGGCCATGAGCTGCTGCGAGAACCAAGCCCGGGAAAGCACGACGGCCAGGGTGCTGGCCAGCAATACTGTGACAAACCAAAGCAGCCACTGGCCGTACTGGGCCAAGCTGCCCAGTTGCGACCAGAACACAAGCGAGGCCAGGCTTGAAAGCACAAAAAGCACGCACCAGATCGGCCTGGCTCGCCAAAGTTGGGCAAGGTGGGCCCCAAAGGTCACTGGAATGGCTGCGCCGCTTGAGGCCCCTGGCATGGCTTAGCCCAAGGCCGAAGCCAGAAATTGCAGCGTACGCCCCCGCGCCAGGGCAGCCGCCTGTTGCTGATACATGGGCCGACCCCAGCAATTAAAGCCGTGGTCTACCCCAGGGTAGGTGTGAATGGATGCTTTGGAATTGGAGGCAAACGCCTGTTTGATTTGCCCCACTGCCTCCATGGGAATGTAGCCATCTTGCTCGGCAAAATGCATCAAGATGGGCGCCTTAACCGATGGGGCGCGATCTAGCGCGTTTTGAATGCCGCCGCCGTAGTAGCACACCGCGGCATCTACAACACCAGGATTGCTGGCCACCACGTATGACAAAAACCCACCCATGCAAAAGCCCAAACTTGCAATACCGCCCTTGACCTCGGGCAGTTGGCGCAGCGCCTTGGCCGCCGCGCACAGGTCCTGCTCAGCCTTGGCGAAATCCATGCCCTGCATTAAAGCAAACCCTTTTTGAAAACCTGCCTCGTCGTAACCCAGATCGACCCCGGGAGACTGTCGCCAAAACACATCGGGCGCAAGCACCACAAAGCCATCCATGGCGTATTGGTCCGCCACGTCGCGGATGTGCTGGTTAACACCGAAAATTTCTTGAATGAGCAACAAGCCTGGCCCGGTGCCTGTGGGTGGCAAAGAAACGTAGGCATTGAATTGACCACCATCCCCGGCGGCAACAGAAACTTGACGTGACTGCATGGATACTCCCTGATCGTTGCACGGTTGAAATGTGAGATTGATTCTAACAGCCAGGCGAGTTTGGACAAGAAATGGGCACCATACAACACGAAAAGAAATTTTACTGTACAGACTTACAGTGTTTATTGTACAGTTGTTTGACAGGGCTAAACACCAAAAATAAAGGAACAGACATGGGCATTAAGACACTCTCAGTATTTTTTTTGGCATGGGTTGCAGTGTGCGCGCTGGTGATCGAACCAGCTTTTGTGGCCCCATTTTTTAACGCGGGCACCAGCCTCGACCTCGCTTTCAACGGGGCTGTGGGCGAGTTGGGTGGTGTGCAAAGCGGTCTTGGGGGCAATGCGGTAGAATCCATGGATCATTTTCGTGTGTTGTGCCTGTTGTACTTCGGCCTGCCTGTTGTTGTGTTTTTATCCACCCGGCTGAAGGATTTGTAAGGATGTTCCAAAAGCATGAAATCCATAGTCCGGTTGTGTGTGTGGCCTGTCACAGTCTTATTGGCCGCATGCACCACCACCAACCCGTATTTCAGCCCCGAAAAACCCCACCACCGGCCTGACGGCTTTGTGAATTCCGACGGCTCTCGCGTATCCAAACCGCTATCAGACCTTTTGCGTTGGTATCGCGAGCGGTTCGGTGAAAGCCTGCCCCCGCCCCCGGGCCAGTTTATTGCGAGCTACGACGATTTCCCCGTCATCGACTTCAAGGCCAGCCAGCTCAACGAACATGGTTCCAAAAGCATCACCTGGCTAGGGCACGCGGGCGTGTTGGTACACGCCCATGGCTTTAATCTGCTGACCGACCCACACTTCTCGGAAAGGGCGTTTCCGGTCCAATGGATGGGCCCCAAACGCAAGGTTCGCAGCCCTGTACAGGTTCAAGATCTCCCTAACATTGATGCCGTGGTGATTAGCCACAGCCATTACGACCACCTTGACCATGACACCATTGTGGCTTTGTCCAAGGCACAGCCCAACACGGTGTTTTTGGTGCCCTTGGGGGTTGAACACATCCTGAGGTCTTGGGGAGTGGGCAATGTGAAGGCCTTGGATTGGTGGGAATCGGCCCCGGTGAATGGAAGTACCTTGACCTTTGTGCCAGCACACCACTGGTCAGCCCGAAACCTCACCGACCGCAACAAAACGCTCTGGGGTGGTTGGGTGCTCAAACACCCTGAACTTTCCTTTTACTATTCAGGCGACACTGGCTACAGCAAAGATTTTGTTGAAATCGGTAAACGCTTGGGGCCCTTCGATGCCAGCGCCATCGCTGTGGGTGCATACGAGCCACGCTGGTTTATGAAAGAACAACACATCAACCCAGACGAGGCCCTGCAGGTTCATCACGATGTTGGGTCGGCCTACTCCATCGGCGTGCACTGGGGCACCTTTGAGCTAACCGATGAAGCCCTGGATCAGCCCATTGGCGATCTGGCCCAGGCCCTTAAAAACCGCAACATGTCCACACATGCCTTTGAGCTTTTGTCTGCGGGCCAAACCAAAGCGCTCAAACCATAAACCCAAAGTATAAAGGGCGCCGACTGGGGCGCCCTTTTATTCTTACATCCGCAATCACTGAATTATTATGTTAAATGTCTCTTAATGTCTGTCTAGGTCAAACCAGCTTGTTCAGCCCAGGCATGCAGTGGCGGACCAAGCTCAGGGCCAAGATGTCGGAGTATTGCTGATCCCCGGCCTTGTCTGACAAAAAGTGCATGCCAGCAATGCTGGTGTTGCCTGTCGCACTTAGCTTGAAGGGTGTGTCTTGAATAATCAAAAGCTGGGTGCCCTCTGCGTACAAATCAGCAATTATATTTTGAATCAATGCGCTAGAGCGCTGAATACTCGCGCGAACCACCAGCAATCCAATTTGCAGGTTGTCTGCCGCCAGTTGTAATTCTTTGCCGGTTTGACGAGGCAGCACCTCGTATTTGCCCCACACCTTTTGGGCACCTGCACATAGTTTTTGTAGCAATTGCGCGTTAGGTTCTAAAACAACCACGCCGATTGAATCATTTGCAGTCGTCATCGCTTAGCCTTTTTGTCTAGGACAATCTTCAAGTATTGGAACACAAGCTATGATTAGGGGCAAATGAATTCTTCTATGCACCCAATAATCATTTTTAATCGAATAAACCAAGCTGATAGCCACTACTTAGAGAAGCGATGAAGGGGATGGTTCCCCGAATTAAAAATAAATTACTCGAGATTCAGATAAGGCTTGAGTAGATCGTGAAGACGAAGTTCGGCGCGTAGGGTTCGCAAGGTGACCAGCACACCACCAATTCGACGATGAAGGAAGATAATTTCTTTGGGTGGAATCTTAAAATGCTTGGACATCATTTTAAGCGCTGCTGTTTGCCCCACCCTTGCAGGTAAATCGGTATCGCCAAACCTGTAAGCCCCCCCTGGCGTATACAAATGCTCGGGCACCTTGGGATCAAACGGTTTTCTAAAGGGTTCAACAATCAGCTCAGTGAGGTCACCAAACCCTTCCAACACGGCGCGTGGGGTATCCGCATCCATTAACCCAATGTCGAGCACACCTTGCGCTATTTCTTGCCGGTTGGCCAAAAGGGAACCCCGCACAATTCGCCCGTAGTTGTTCACAAAATCAACATCGAAACGACGGGTGGCACCAAAGTCCAAGGTAACGATTTGATCGTTGTCGCCCTCTTCGTCAATGCGGATGCGGTAATTGCCAAAATGCGGGTCGGTTTGAACCATGTGCCATTCAAAAAATTCGGTCACAAACAGTTCAGCAAAAGCCCTGGCCAGTGCTTTGCGGCGAGCCTGCGACAAGGCCTGCACTTCTTTGGACGCCACCGAGAACCCGGGCTCGTAGCGGGTGGTCAGCACCCGCTGTGCACAAAACTCGGGGTACACC
>NZ_CAXQZX010000107.1:0-14778 GCF_964228395.1 Limnobacter sp. | reverse complement strand
CAGCGACCTTCAGGACAATCTGCCCGACCGTGCCAAGAATGAACGGTGCCCCCAAGGGGGCAGAGGCCCGACCCGACCTCAGTTTTGGAGGGCGGGCCTCAGTTCAGGCGAGGCTCAGGGAGGGATCAACAGATTGGCCGTCGCCAAGGGGCATGGACCTGCTGGTTTCAAGGAGCAAGCGACACCGCTAAACGGGGCATGGTCCTGCTTGCTTCAAGGAGCAAGCGAATCAAACAGGCTGGCATAACGAGCGGCATGGACCTGCTGGCTTCAAAGAGCAAGCGAGCCACAGAGGCAGTGCCGTAACCGCTATCCGACACTCAGAAGCTCAACTCAACACCTGCGTATACGCTGCGCCCCTCCCCCGGCGCAAACTGCGCGGTGTCATTGCCCGCAGCGTTAATAATTACCCCCGTGGTGGCTGCATACACTTTGTTGGTCAGGTTTCGCGCATCCACGAACATCCGCACAGCAGGGTTGACTCGGTAACTGGCCGTTAGGCCCAACAGGGTGTACGGGTCGCTAAAAAAAGTGTTCTGCAGGTCAACCGCGTAACCCTGTGGCACATACTCAGCATGGGGGGAGATAAGCCAACCGCTGGGGTGTTTGTAATCCAGCCGGGCGCGCAGATACTCCTCGGGCGCGCCGGGGATGGCGTTGCTTCCATACACCCGGTCGCCGTCGAAGGCAAAGCGGCCCAGTGTGTAGGCCATCTGCCAGCCCAGGCTGTCGTTCGGGCCAAACAGGCCTTTGAACAATGGCCCACCCAAGCCCAGTTCGATGCCTTGGTGAATGGTGTTCTCTGCATTCAAAATGGCCGATGGGCCGGGCACGGCGGGGTTCAGTTGGTAGTTCACAAATTCATTTTTTACTCGGCTGTAGTAAAGCGCTACATCCCATTGCACGGAGCCGCCATGGCCTCGGCTGCCGACCTCCAGGGTGGTTGATTCCTGTGCTTTCAAGTCTCTGCTGGCACTGGTTTCCGAAAACGTGGGTGGTTCGTATGCTTTGCTCAAATTGCCAAACACCTGCACCTCGGCGCTGGCATCCCACAGCAAACCAAGCTTTGGGCTCCAATGTGCATATCGCCTTTCATAGCCATGGTTGCCGTTGGCCACAAACTGGTCGGTCAGGGTGCGTTTGGCATGGGTCCACTGCGCGCCAGCAATGGCCTGCAGGGTATCGCTTAGGTTTACGCGCGCTTCGCCATGCAGTTCATTGTTGTGGGCTTTTTGGCTGTCGTCGTTGTTCAGGTTGCTGCTTGGCGTATTCAGGGGGCTGAAGGTTCGCGCCTGTGTAAAGCCACGCACCAAATTAAAACCAAGCGTGGTTTGGTAGGGCAGCCCCCATGCCATGCCATGGGCGATGCGGTTGCCAAACACGCCAGTTTCCCGGGTGGCTTGGTCAATTAGGCCAAAGGCCAGCGGGTGGTACAGGTTTTTGTCTACGGCGTAAACACCGGTGTTGTATTCCGCGTCGTCGCCTATCCAAGTGTTTTTGTTGGCCAGGCGTGTGATGACAAAATCTCGCTGTGAGCGGCTCAGCTTCGAGGCAGCGTTGGCTTGGCTGCGGTTGTTGTTCAGTTGTGCTTTGGTGAGGTTTCCAGGCAGTTCCTGGTTCATGTCGCCATGGATCAAATAAAAGCGGGTTTCAGCCCGTGCGCCCAGCTTCAAGCCCAGGTTGGCATTCAGGCGCGTGTTCTTCTGTGCGCTGTATTCCCTAAACCCGTCCGACCGCAATTGGGACAAGGATGCAAAATAATCCCACCGTTCAACCACATCCCCGGTTTTAAATTGCAGCCGACCAAACTCGTGCGGCCCAACATCGGCCCGCAGCACATGGCTCGCCTGCGTGTAGCCAGTGGGGGTTACAAAGTTGATTGCGCCCCCCAAGCTCGCCGCGCCGTATTGCAGGGCGTTGGCCCCTTTGTACACCTCCACATGTTGCAAGGCCAAGGGGTCAATGTCTTGAAAATCTGCCCCGCCGTCGGCCAAGTTAATAGGTACCCCATCTTGCAACAGTCGTATGCCTCGCATGTGAAAGGTTCTGGACAAACCCGAGCCCCGAATACTTAGGCGGGACTCCTCATTCACCCTGCTTTGCGAAAACACCCCCGGCACAAAGTCGAGCATGTCTTTCATGCTCACCGCTTTGCCTGCCTCGAAAGATTTGGCATCCACCACGGCGGTGCCGCCCGGCACATCGCGCAATTTGTTTTGCGCCGCGCTCACGCTGGCTGCACCCAAGGCTTCCTTTTGGGCTTGCACCTCCACATCGTCCAGTGCGTGGGCAGCCCAGGTCGATGGGTGGCCCATCAACAGGCAAGGCATACACAATACGGCAACACGAAAGGGCAGGCTGTGGCGAAGTGCTTTGAGCTGTGGCGGCATGGTTGGCTAGAGAAGATTTTCAAGCCGTGTTTATAACCCCGTGCAAGCCCGTACAAAATGCGGCATATTGTCGCAGTGGTCTGCGAAATTGGTTTGTTTTCAAACCGCGCAGTGGCCGCCGGCATAGAATTTCACACCATGGTTACACCTCCTCTTGATCCACGTGGCATGTTGCGCCCAGCCAAGCCAGCTGCGCCCGGCAGCTTCATGGAACTCCTGGGTGGCAGCGTTGCCCCTTCACCGGTTGAGCGCCGTCAGCAATTACACACCGTGTTAAAAATGAGGGGCTTTGTAGTCGCCTTTTTGCTGCTGGTGGTGGCTTTTGCCAGTGGCCCCATGCAGGTGCAGCTTCCCATCTGGCCGCTGCTTTTTTTGCTCGCATCCATGGCGCTGCTCAGTGGCTTGTGTCTGTTGCGGCTAAAGCAAAGCAGTGCGGTCGGGCCCTGGGAGGTGTTTGCCCAACTGTTTGCAGACATCGCTGCGTTCTCGTTGGTGTTGTATTTCACGGGCGGTGCCACCAATCCATTTGTTGCCCTGTATTTGCCGCTGTTGGGGCTGGCTGCAGCGCTGCTGCCATGGCCGCAGGTGTTTGGTTTGGCGGTGTTTAGCGTCATGGCCTATTCGGTGCTGATGGTGCACTACATCCCCCTGGTGTTGGCCAATCCGTCTGATGGCGTACATTTTCATTTGCTGGGCATGTGGCTAAATTTCATCGCCAGTGTGGCCATTCTGGTGGTGTTTGTGGCGCGTCTCAGTGACTCTGTTCGGCGTCGCAACCTGGCCTTGGGCCAAGCAGAAAGGCGCTTGGCCAGGGAATCCAGCATGGCCGCCTTGGGTAATCAGGCAGCCTCCATCGCCCATCAATTGGGCACCCCGGTGTCCACCCTTTCTATGGTGGTGGCCGATTGGGCGGCAGACTCCACCCTGCAGGTGCCGCAGCAGGACCTTCAAGCCATGCAACTGCAGCTGGCAGCCATCGAAAAAACCATGGCTCAGCTTCGCAAGCAGGTCAGCATGGGGCGCTATCCCCAGCAAACCCTGGGCCAGAACCCCTTGGCTGTGGTCACGCGTTTTTTGGCAGATTGGCGCAATCGTCATCCTCGGCACCTTCTTGAATATGAGCATCCAGGTCGAAAGCTGGAGGAAGGCCAACGCGTGGCCGAAGATTTGCTCACCCTCGGTTTGTCCACCCTCATGGACAATTCCAGCCAGGCCTATACCCGCTCGGGCAACGATCATGAATTGAAAGTGAGCGTGCACATTGCCCCGCAGATGTTCACCGTGAAGGTGCTCGACTGGGCCGGCGGCGTCAGCCCCGAGCTTCTGGAAGATCTTGGTCGAAACCCGGTTCAGTCGCATGGCCAGGGCATTGGTTTGTTTTTGCTGGGCGGTTTGCTTGAGCGCGCAGGTGGCCAGTTAACCCTGCAAAACACGGGTTCGGGTCTGTTGGCCACCATGGAGCTGCCGTGGATGACCTAAATCGCCAACTGCTGGTGGTGGATGACGACCCCGTTTTTTCTGCCACATTGCTTAGGTCGCTGGCCAGGCAAGGCATACCTGCCCAGCAGGCCAGCAACCACGAAGAGGCGCTGCGGCTTGCCTCCCGGTGCGCGTTCAGCGATGTGGTGCTCGATTTAAACCTTGGGGACCATTCCGGGCTCCATCTGATTGGTCCGCTGCGCCAAATGCTGCCCTCGGCGCGTCTGCTTATCCTCACTGGGTATGCCAGCATTGCCACCACTGTTCAAGCCATCAAGCTGGGTGCGGACAACTATCTGGCCAAACCCACCACCACCTCAGCCATTTTGAACGCGCTGGCTGGATCCGGCCAGGCGACGACCGATTCGCCCGCCCTCAGCGACACCCCCATGTCGGTCCCTCGGCTGGAGTGGGAACACATTCAACGGGTGTTGGCCGAGCACCAAGGCAATGTGTCTGCCACGGCCAGGGCTTTGAACATGCACCGCCGCACTTTGCAGCGCAAATTGGCCAAACGTCCTGTGAGTCGCTGAACCAGTCCCGTGCTTTCGTTTAGTAAGCAAACGGTGTCTGGGAACTTTATTTGCATGATAGGCTCAGACTATGAGTTGCTGCCCCCCGGCCGGGCAAGCGTGGCATGGCATGCCTCGGCTTGTGTGTCCTGGTTTTCGCTTTACGGGCAGTGTTTGTCAACTTACAAATCAAGAACGAATCATGACAGCAAGCACCATTCAATGGATTGCGGCGTTCCTGTTCGCCGGTGCGCTCATCCACACGTTTTCTGCAAGCTATTTCGAAAAACTCGCCCACCACAGCAAACACCACAGCGGCTTGTTTCATTTGCTGGGCGAGGTCGAGGCTGTGTTTGGCATTTGGGCCTTGTTCCTCATCATCGCCATGGCGTTTGCGGTCGACCTCAAATCGGCCGTGGAATACGTGGACACGCGCCACTACACCGAGCCACTTTTTGTGTTCGTCATCATGGTGGTGGCCGCCAGCCGCCCTGTGTTGGATGCCGCCCGCATGTTGGTTGAGGGCATTGCCAAACTCATGCCGCTAGCCCCGGCGGTGGCCTTTACCTGGCTGGGCTTGTTCCTGGTGCCCTTGTTGGGCAGCTTCATCACAGAGCCCGCAGCCATGACCTTGGCGGCGCTGTTGCTTCGCGATGTGCTGTTTGCCAAAAATGTGCCCAACAAAATTCGCTACCTTGGCCTGGGCGTGCTGTTCGTCAATATCTCCATTGGCGGGGTGCTCACCAACTTTGCAGCGCCGCCCGTGCTCATGGTGGCCAGCACTTGGGGTTGGAGCACAGCCTTCATGATGCAAACCTTTGGCTGGAAAGCGGCCATCGCCGTGTTCATCAACGCCACCGTGTTTGCGTTCTACGCGGCCAAACACCTCACCGGTGAAGTGAAAGCGCCCGAAGCCTTGGGTGAAAATGGCGAAAAGCTGGACCCCGTGCCTTGGTGGGCCATGGTCATTCACTTGCTTTTCTTGCTTGGCGTGGTGGTGTTTGCCCACCATCCTGCGGTGTTCCTGGGGCTTTTCTTGTTCTTCCTGGGCTTCACCGTGGCCTACAATTCTTTCCAAACACGCTTGTTGCTGAAAGAGGGCTTACTGGTTGCCTTCTTCCTGGCCGGTTTGGTGGTGTTGGGAGGCATGCAGCAATGGTGGCTTCAGCCAGCGGTTAGCGACCTGAACGATGGCGTGCTCTTTGTTGCGGCCATGGCACTAACAGCCATCACCGACAACGCGGCCCTCACGTACTTGGGGTCGCTGATTGAAGGCACCTCCGAGAGCTTCCGTTACGCCCTGGTGGCTGGTGCAGTGGCAGGCGGTGGCTTAACCGTGATTGCCAACGCCCCCAACCCGGCAGGTTTGTCGCTGCTCAAGCGCCAATTCCCAGACGAGGCCGTGTCCGCCGGTGGGTTGTTGGCTGGCGCTTTGCTGCCCACGGCTGTTGCCGCTGCGGCGTTCTATTTCCTGTAGACCGCATCTACGCCAACAAAAAAGCCGGCGCGAAGCCGGCTTTTTGCTTTTGCAGGGCGTTCATTAACGGGCAAATGGGCTAATCCCCACCAAAGCCACGTGCAGCCAGGCTGCAAACACCAACCAGGCCAGTACCCCCACCACCACGGTCATCATGGTCCCCACTTTGCTCGGTGTAGGGCCAATGGGGGATGACCGTTTGCGGGCGCTTTTAAACACCAGCACAGCCCACACCAAAAACGAGCCAAACAGCAGCAGGTCGGCCAGGGTGCCGTTGGCCAGCAGGTGGGCCAGCGCCCACACCTTCACTGCCAAAGTCATGGGGTGCTGCAGCTTCGCCTTGATGTGGTTGGCAGGCACAAAGGCCGCCGCCAGCAGAATCATTGAAAACAACATGAGCAGGGCGGCGATGTGCCGGGTTGCTGTGGGGGGGCTCCACAAAAAAACAGGGTCTAGCCTGGCTTGCCCATAACCCACCACCAGCAAAACAAACCCTGTAATAGACACCGCTGTGTACAAACCCTTGTAACGGCCCATGCCCAGCTTTTGAATCAATGCCTCGCGCCAATGGTCGCCCGGAACGCGCAGCGCGTGTACGCCCAAAAACAACACCAAGCCCAGCAGCAACATCAGCAGTCCCATACGCATTCTCCAGAAAGGGTTTGGGCGATTATGTCATGTTGCTGGCAAAACGCCCCAGCGCTTCGGGCGCGGGCAGGCGCTTTTGCAGCCACTTGGGGCAATGCTTCCAGCCCAGCACATTGCTTTCACGCACCCCTTGCTCAGTAAACACCCTTGTTCCCATCAGGTAGTCAAACCATGGCCGGGTGACGCACCAATTGGCGCCAGGGTGTTTGCCCATGTGGTGGTCGTAATGCCAGGGCACGCGCTGTTCCCCCCAGGCTGGGTTCATGTGGCTTTTTTTGTGAACCCGGTAGTAGTTGGCAGCGCTGTACCACAGGGTGCCCACAAAAAAGGGCGCCACAGGAAACAAGGGGGCCACCGCCACGGCGCTGCCAATCAAGGCCCAGGCCTCCTTGCCTTGCGCATGCAAGCCCAAGGGGAAACGTTCATAGTTGGGGTCGTAATACCCATGGGCCCGAACCTCGCGGTGGTGCTCATGGAAGTGAAACGCCCAAAACGTGCCCCGCTTTTTGCCCAGGCCGTGCAGCACATACTTGTGCATGCCCCATTCCACAGCATTGGCGGTCAACAGCCCCAAAGGGATTCCCAGCATGCTTGCCTCCGGTCAGTGTTCATTGGTTTTAATCACAGAAAAAGCGCGCTCCAGGGCGCGGCTTCCCAGTTCTACATGCTGTCGGGCCAGCACCTCGCAGCGGCGATGCTCCCCCGCCTTGATGGCCAAGGCCAGTTGGTGCAGGGTGGCCACATCTGAAAACTCGGCCGCCATCACGTGGGTGAGCGCACCCCAAGCGGCGCGGTAGGTCTGGTTCATTGAATTGAAAGCCAATTTGAACACCACATTGCCGCTGTGTTGCACCACGGCCTCCCAGTAGTCAAAGGCCAGTTGTTGCAGTTTTGGCAAACGCACCGCCATGTCGGCCTCGGCCAGGCAGGCGCGCATCCGTTCAAGCACGGCCTCAAGCCTGGGGTGCAAATCGGCGCTGGCGTGCTGCGCCGCTTGGCTGGCCACCAACGGGGCAAGCACTTTGCGCACGGCCACAATGCCTTGGGCCAGTTCGGTGTTCAATTGCCCTTGGGCGTTCACCAACAAGCTCGGTAGCAGCTCCAACCCGCCAGTGCGCTCAAAGTTTTCCACTTGGGTGGCTCCACCGTGGCGCACCCGCACAAGGCTGGCCTGTTGAAGCCTTTTGATGGCCTCCCGCACCGCACCCCGATTAACCCCAAAGGTTTCAGCCAGCTGGCGCTCCGACGGCAGTTCGGTGCCCTCAGGCCAGCTTCTGCTTAAAATTCGGTCTCGCAGGCGGGCGTAGACCTGTTCCGAGAGGGATTGCTTCTGAATGGGCGTGTCCATTTGAACTGGTCATGTGGTTGTATGGTCAACTCATCATACCAGTAAGATGTTCACATGCAAATGCCGCGCGTCCCCTCAAGCAGAGCGGCACTGGGCCAAGGTTTGCGCGAATGCGCCCATCAAAAAATCCAGCTTCGGGTGGGTGGGGCGGCTCACCAGTGCAATGGTGCGTTTTGGCAGCGGCTCGGCCAGGTCAACTTGCGCCACCTCGGTGTTGTTTAAAATCCCAGCCTCAATGGCCATGCGCGGCACCAGCGCACAACCCATGCCCGAATTCACCAGTTGCACCATGGTGCTCAGGTTGGTCGACTCGACCCCGTTTGCCTCAGCCCCGTTGTTGCTGGTCTGGTTGCTGCACGCCAGCAAGGCGTGGTCCCGAAGGCAGTGCCCGCGTTCCAGCAGCAGCATACGCTCCGAGGCGTGTAGCTTGTCTAAGCTCTGGGGGCCCTGCCGGGTCAGTGGGTCCTCTTTGGGGGCGATCAGGCACAGCGCCTCTTCAAACAACACATGGGTGTGCAGTTTGCCCACCTCCATGGGCAGGGCAATCACCGCAGCATCCAGCTCGCCACTTTCAACCTCGGCCAGCAGCATCAGGGTTTGGCTTTCCCGTATGGCCACTTGCAGTTCGGGAAATGCCTGCTTGGTCAATTTCAACAGCCGCGTCAGCACAAACGGCGCAATGGTGGGAATCACCCCCAGGCGCAAGCCGCCACGGGCCGGGTCGGTCGCGTTGTGGGCCAAGGTCACCAAATCCAGGCTCTCGCTCAAAATATTGTGGGCGCGTCTAACCACCTGCTGACCAATCTCGGTCAGTGCCACGCGTTGGCGATCGCGCTCCACCAGGCGCACGTCCAGCACTCGCTCAAGCTCCGCAATGCCGCCAGACAGGGTGGATTGGGTTACAAAGCACAACTCGGCCGCCTTGGTGAAATTCAGGGTGTCTGCCACCGCCACCAGGTAGCTGAGTTGCTTCAGGGACAAAGCTGCGGCATGATGGAGTTGTTTGCTCATCGGGTTGGCCGATTAAAAAGTAAATATTGATCTATTCTAGCCGTAACCTCTATTTTGTTGCACGTGCAGACCACCAACAGTTCTAATCCCGCGCATCTTGCGCGCTTTGCCGACGGGGCGTTTCTGCTGCAGGCCTTGCCGCGTGCGCGGCAGCGTACGCTGGGCTTGCTTCAGGATTACGTGCGCGCTCTGGGCGAAGACTGCGCTGTGCCCTGCCAAGCCGAATTGAACCCGCCACTTTGGGAGCTTTGCCATGTGGCTTGGTTCCAGGAATGGTGGCTGGCCCGCAACCCGCACTGGGCTCGAGGCGTGGATTGCCCTGCCGATGTGGCGCGCTTGCCCTCGCTGTTGCCCAACGCCGACCAGCGGCTCGATTCCAGCGCCATTGCACATGACCTGCGCTGGGACATTGGCCTGCCCGATTTGCAGGGCACGCGTCAATACCTGTCGGCCACCCTGCAGGCCACCCTTGAACTGCTGCAGCAGGCCATTGCTCGGTGCCAGGCAGAACCCCAGCTTCAAGATGCGTTGCTGTATTTTTTCCGCTTGAGCCTGCTGCATGAGCAAATGCACAACGAGGCCGCGGTATTCATGGCTCGTCAACTGGACATTCCCCTCACGCCGCCCCATGCCGCGCCAAGGGGGCTGAATGCAGCGGTGCAGGCCTCCAGTTTGGCCCCACTGCAATTGCGGGCCACCTCGTGGACTTTGGGCTGGCAAGGCGGGGGCTTCGCATTCGATAACGAATTGAACGGCCACGGCGTCACGCTTCAAGATTTTCAAATGGATGCTGCCCCCGTCAGTTGGAAGCAGTACTTGGCCTTTTGTCAGGCCAGCGGGCATCCCCTGCCCAACGGGGTTTCAATGCAAGGCGATGGTTGGGTTTTAAACGCTTTCGGATCGCAAGCCCCGCTCAATCTTGATCTTCCTGCACAAAACCTCAGCTGGTACGACGCCCAGGCCTATTGCCAATGGGCTGGCCGGCGCTTGCCCACCGAGGCGGAGTGGGAGTACGCCGCCTGCACACAAGGCGACATGCAGTGGGGGCAGGTCTGGGAATGGACAGCCGACACCTTCTTGCCATTCCCGGGGTTCCAGATGCACCCTTACCAAGACTACTCCAAGCCTTGGTTTTACGACCGAAAAGTGCTCAAGGGTGCCAGTTGGGCCACTTCCGCAGAAATGGTCCACCCCAAATACCGCAATTATTTTCAGCCCGACCGGCGCGATGTGTTCTCGGGCTTCCGCACCTGCGCGGTCTAACACTTAATCGGAAAAGTCGATTAAAAAGATAGATATTAGCCGTTAGACGAATATCAACCGGCTTGGCACACTGATGCTTGTGTTCCTCCAACCATGCATCAGGAGCTTGCCATGAGCATACAAACCATGACCAAAATCGTGGGCCTCAACATTGCCGACCGGCAGGGGGCGGGCCTGTTCCGCGCAGCGCGTGGCCTGTTGGGTTTGTTGGTCGCATTCACCGGCTTGTATTTGTTGCTTACCCAGGCACTGCCTGCGGTGTGGGCAGCTGTTGAACACATCATGACCACCCCAGCCAAACTGCGCGCCGTTGAGTTGTCGGCCATTGCTGGCGCAGCCACCGGCCTGGGTGGCATGGCCTTGTTGGTAATGCGCAAAATTGATGACCAAGGTTTGGGCCTCTTTATTGCAATCGCCGCGGGCATGATGGCCGCCGCAGCGGTGATCTCCCTGTTCCTGCCCGCCCTTCAAACCGAGGGGGCATTGGCCGTGGCCTTGGTCGCAAGCGCAGCAGGCTATGGCTTGATGACCATGGTTGACCAAACCTTGCCCCATGAACACCCGGTGGCCGGGCCCGCCCAGCAGGCGGGGGCAGAACGCCTGCGCATGGCCATGCTCATGACCATTGCCATCGGCCTGCACAACCTGCCCGAGGGCTTTGCCGTGGGGGCCAGCGCTGGAGCGGGTGCGGCAGCCAACAATGGCGCAGCCTTGTCCATCGGTCTGCAAAACATTCCTGAGGGTCTCATTGTGGCCACTGCATTGTGGAGCATCGGCGTGAGCAAGGGCATGGCGGCATTGGCGGCCTTGCTCACAGGGCTGGTTGAACCTGTGGGTGCGGCTGTTGGTGTGGTGGCTTCCGATGCCTGGCCCATGGGCACGCCCGCGGCCATGGCCTTTGCGGCGGGTGCCATGGCCTTTGTGGTGTTTAACGAAATGATTCCGGAGAGCGTCAAAATGACAGGAAAAATCAAAACCCTTTACACGGCAGGTGTGTCCACCGTACTCACGGCCTTGGCCTTGGGCTGGATGGGCGCATAAGCAGGCAACAGACGCCTTAAGGCGGTTACAATTTTGAGCAGCTTTGCTGCCCTCAAGTTGTCTCACCATGCTCATGCGCCACACCTTCATCGCCCTGTTTTTGTTAACCGCTTGCAGCAGCCAATCCGACGGTCCGCCAGCAGGCCTGGCCGCTTACGCCTGCCATGCTGGCCAAGCCCATGTGTTGTTGGCTTTTGATCCTCACCCCGCCCGGCGGGCCTGGAGTACTTTGGGCGGTGGTGCACAGGCAGACGAAACCCCCGCGCAAACAGCCCTTCGTGAATTTCGGGAAGAATCCAATTGCGCCTACACCGCCGAGGAACTGGCCTCGCTAGAACTGGCTGGCCCCTCGGTGTCTGCGGGCGTTCCGTTTCACCTGTACGCAGCCAAGGTGCCTTTCAAACCCATCAGCGAATTTGGGCAAGAGCGCAGTTGTGTCGACATTGAACGCAGCCAGTGGGTGTGGGTCAAACATGCAGACCTTGTGCAAGCGCTCAACAACAAAGCCATGACGGTGCCGGTGGCCCTTGGCCCATTGCCCCAAGTTGCGCTGTGGAACCGGGGTGTGGAGTCCCTGCGCAAAGCCATGGAAGATGGCGTTCTGCCCGACAACCCCAACACCATCGATTGCCTCGGCACCGCGCCTTAAAACGAGCGCTGCGCAGGGCCGCGTGCACCCGATTCTGTTCTGCTCTACACTGGGTTGCAGTAACTTTTATCGGCGCCGCAACGAATATCCAAGGCACCCCAGCGCGCCATTGACCCTTCCCTTTGCCTCATCATGAAAAAAATAATTCTTTTGCTTGTGCTTCTTGTTGTTTCAGCGGTGTTCATTTTTGACCTGCACACCCTGCTCACGCTGGAAAGCTTGAAGGCCCGCCTGGAAGAGTTTCGTGCCTTTCAGGCCGAGTCCCCCTGGTTGGTGGCTGGGGTTTACTTTGCGGCCTACGTGGTGGTCACCGCTTTCTCAATTCCTGGCGCAGCGGTCATGACCTTGGCCGGTGGCGCTTTGTTTGGCCTGTTGCAGGGGCTCATCATCGTGTCGTTTGCCTCCACCGTGGGCGCCACCTTGGCTTTCTTGGGTGCACGCTACCTGCTGCGCGACTCCGTGCAGTCCAAGTTTGGTGCCCGGCTCAAAGCCATCAATGCCGGGGTTGAAAAAGAAGGAGCCTTTTACCTGTTCACCTTGCGCTTGGTGCCGGTGTTTCCGTTTTTCCTCATCAACCTGCTGATGGGGCTCACCAGCATGAAGGCCGTTACCTTTTTCTGGGTCAGCCAACTGGGCATGCTGGCAGGCACGGCGGTGTATGTGAACGCGGGGACCGAACTGGCCAACATCAACAGCTTGGGCGGCATCTTGTCCCCCGGGGTGTTGTTGTCATTTGCCTTGTTGGGGGTGTTTCCCCTGTTGGCCAAAAAAGTCACTGACAAAATCAAGGCGCGCAAAGTGTATGCACGCTGGACCAAGCCGGCTCGCTTTGATCGCAACCTCATCGTGATCGGTGCAGGTGCAGCGGGTTTGGTCAGTGCCTACATTGCAGCAGCCGTTAAGGCCAAAGTCACCTTGATTGAAGCCCACAAAATGGGTGGCGATTGCCTGAACTACGGCTGCGTGCCCTCCAAAGCACTGATTAAAAGTGCCAAGCTGGCCCACCAAATGCGCAAGGCCGAACACTACGGCTTGCAGGCTACCGAGCCGCAATTCAGCTTCAAGGCCGTCATGCAGCGAGTGCACAGCATCATCGCCGCCATCGAGCCGCATGACAGCATCGAGCGCTACACCAAACTGGGCGTTGATGTGGTGCAGGGCCATGCCAAGCTCATCGACCCCTGGACGGTTGAAATCAAACACCCCGATGGTAAAACCAGCAAGTTGACAGGCCGAAGCATTGTGATTGCCGCTGGCGCACAGCCTTTTATTCCGCCACTGCCCGGCATCGAGCAAGCAGGGGTGCTCACCAGCGACACCCTGTGGCACGAGTTGGCCCAACGCGACCAAGCGCCCAAGCGCCTGGTGGTGTTGGGGGGCGGTCCCATTGGTTGTGAACTGGCGCAAAGTTTTGCCCGGCTGGGCAGCCAGGTGACCCAGGTTGAAATGGCCCCTCGCATCATGCTGCGCGAAGACGAAGAAGTGTCCCGCATGGCCAGTGAGTCGCTCACGCAAGATGGCGTGCAAATACTCACCCAGCACAAAGCCCTGCGTTTTGAACAACGCAATGGCGAAAAGCTCTTGGTGGTCGAGCATCAGGGGCAAGAAAAACAAATTGCCTACGACGACGTGATCTGCGCCGTGGGCCGCGTGGCACGCCTGAAGGGTTATGGGCTGGAAGATTTGGGCATTGAAACCAACCGCACCGTGGTCACCAATGAATATCTGGAAACCCTGTACCCCAACATTTTTGCCTGCGGGGACGTGGCGGGCCCCTACCAGTTCACCCACACGGCCGCACACCAAGCCTGGTACGCCGCCGTGAATGCGCTGTTTGGGCAGTTTAAAAAGTTCAAAGCCGATTACTCGGTCATTCCCTGGGCCACCTTCACCGACCCCGAGGTGGCGAGGGTGGGCATCAACGAGCAAGAAGCCAAAGAACAAGGCATTGCTTACGAAGTCACCCGCTATGGCATCGACGACCTGGACCGTGCCATTGCCGACAGCGACGCCCACGGCTTGGTGAAGGTGCTCACCGTGCCCGGCAAAGACAAAATATTGGGTGTCACCATGGTGGGCGTGCACGCTGGCGACCTGATGGCCGAATTTGTGTTGGCCATGAAACATGGTTTGGGCTTGAACAAAATATTGGGCACCATCCACACCTACCCCACGCTGGCCGAAGCCAACAAATACGCAGCAGGCGAGTGGAAGCGGGCCCATGCACCCCAGGGCGTATTGCGCCTGCTGGGCAAATACCACGCCTGGCGTCTGGGTTAGCACAGGTGGGGTGGTATCTTGGGGCTTGTACAAGCCGGGTATTGCCCCATCGCATTCCCGTTTACAAGCAACACCAAGCAGTACAAAAGGAGTAAACAATGAGCAGCAACACAGCCTATGATCTTGTCGTCATTGGTGGAGGTTCTGGCGGTGTGGCCAGTGCGCGCCGCGCGGCCAGCCACGGGGCCAAGGTGGCACTCATCGAAAACAGCCGCTTGGGTGGCACTTGTGTCATTCGCGGCTGCGTGCCCAAAAAACTCATGATGTATGCCGCCCGGTTTGGTCAAAGCCTTCGTGAAGGTTTGCAGCCCGGCTGGCGCATTGAGCAAGCCAACTTTGACATGGCGCAGTGGCAGGCCGCCAAGGGCAAGGAAATTGACCGCCTGGAGGGCATCTACGCCAAAATGCTTTCCAACAGCGGGGTCGAGGTTATTCACGGCACCGGCCGCATTGTGTCGGCCACGCAGGTCGAAGTGGGCCAAAGCATCCTGAACACCCAACGCATTCTGATCGCCACCGGCGCATCGCCCAACCGCCACGCATTTTCAGGGCTGGAACTGGCTGCCACCTCCAATGAACTGCTCGACCTCAGCACGCTGCCCAGCCGCGTGGGCGTGATTGGTGCGGGCTATATCGCACTGGAATTTGCCTGCATATTGCGCGGCCTTGGCGCCCAGGTG